>CAYLVN010000496.1:0-2556 GCA_964387115.1 uncultured Fibrobacter sp. | reverse complement strand
GCTCTCGAAACTTATTTAATTGACAATGGAATCTTTTACGATCTCAAAGAGGCAATTTCCTGATGCTTTATCATTCACGCTCAGTTCTCATGTTGTCTGTTGTATGCTTTCTTTTCAATACAACTGATATTTTCGCTCAACAGCAAATCGACCCCGCGATGATGAACCAGATCAAAGCACAACTGCAGAATCAGCAGGTGTCAAACTCAATCGATAACACCCGTATGCTTCAGAAAATTTACGGAAACAATCCTTATGCCTCTCCAGACTACAAAGTTCCCGGCCTCATATCAAGTTCCGACACAATAGATACTCTTCATGGGGATTCACTGAGTTCAGGGATTAAAACGCCGGAAGATTTATCCGTTTACGAAAAGCTGCTCAGAGCCGAAAACGTCAACCCTGACAGCCTTATCCCTACATTAAAGATGTTTGGTTATGATCTCTTTGAAAAATCCAGGCCCTCTACTTTCGCCCCTACCGATTTCTCTTCTGTTCCAGCTGATTATCCCATCAATGTCAGTGATGAAGTAATTGTTACTCTCTGGGGAAGGATCAATGAGGAGTACAAACTGAAAGTAAGCAGGGATGGAAAAATTAATATCCCCAGAATCGGGCCCGTTTCTGTTGCAGGCCTCTCGTTCGAAAACATGAAAATTAATATTCAGGATAAAGTTGGAAAGATTGAGGGTGTCAGTGTCTCTGTTTCAATGGGTGAACTCAGGACTGTCGGAGTTTACATTGTCGGTGAAGTTACATCTCCGGGCTTTTATACAATCAGCGCACTTTCCAATGTTACAAATGCTCTTTTTGCAGCCGGCGGACCTACAAAAAACGGATCCCTTAGAAATGTCGAATTAAAACGAAACGGAAAACTGGTATCTAAAATTGATTTTTACGATTTTCTCCTCTCTGGAAATGATAAAACCGGTCTGAGGTTACAATCCGGTGATGTCATTCTTGTCCCAATTGTTAAAAACATGGCTGCTGTTGCCGGCAATGTAAGGAGAAGTGCCCTGTACGAGATTAACAAAGAAACCTCTCTTAAGGATCTGCTTGGACTGGCAGGGGGTATAACTCCCGCTGCCTGGAGCAACAAACTTCAGGTCGAGCGCTTTACTGAAAACCAGTATCATAAAGTCCTGGATATTGATTCTGTTGGCGGAAATATCCCTGATTTTAAAATCCAGGACGGAGATATCATTAAAGTTTTTCCCATTCTGATCAAAGATAAAAATGCAATCTATCTGAGCGGAAATGTAGAACGGCCCGGGAAATATGAATTCAAAGAAGGTATGCGAATCAGTAATATTATCACAAACTATAAATCTTTACTCCCTGAATCTTATTTTGATTATGCAGTCGTACTCCGACAGGAAGAACCATCTTATCTGAACCGCATCATCGTTTTCAACCTTAAAAATGTACTTGAAAACCCTGGAAGCAATGATGATCATCTCCTGCAGGAACGCGACCACATTATTATTTACCACAAAGATTTTTTTGAACCTGACCGCTCTGTAAATATCGATGGATCGATAACAAACCCTGGTACATATAATTTATTCAGCAACATGGAAATCCGGGACCTCATCCTTCAGGCTGGCGGACTTAAAGATGAAGCAAGCCAGGTTAAAGGTGAGCTGTATAGACGTAATTTTCTGGATGAAGAAAATATTTCCGTTCAAAAATTCGATTTTTGCGTCGAGTGTGCCATGCAGGATGATCCTAAACACAATCTTATTCTCCAACGCACTGATAGAATTTTTATAAGGAAAAAATTTGGATGGTCTGAAGAAAGAACAATCACACTTAGAGGGCAGTTCGCCTATCCTGGAACATATGTTCTTTTCGAGGATGAAACCCTTGGAAACCTCATCAAAAGAGCCGGCGGTTATAAAGAAGATGCTTATTTAAAAGCTGCTGTATTTACACGAAAATCCGTTAAAGATATGGAAAGGAAACGCAGTGAGGAATACAGCAATCAAATGGAAATCAATATTTTAAAACTTTCGGCCAATGTCGCTGCTGAAAATTCGGCCGAAGCCCAGGAACTTCTTAATCACCAAATGACACTGCAAAGAAAACTCGACAGTACTCTTGTTCTGGGAAGAGTTGTCATTGACCTGCAAAACAGTAAATCCATCGATGATTTTATGCTTGAAGATGGTGATGATCTCTTTATTCCAAGGTCTGTCAATACAATCTCTGTTCTTGGAGAAGTCTTCAACCCGGCAACTTTCAAATATTCTGATAATTATAATGCTTCAAATTACGTCCAGATGGCTGGCGGACACAATGTAAATGCCGATAAAAAGAACGTATATATTATAAAAGCTAATGGATCCGTTATTACCAATAAGATATCGAAGGTAGCAACTTACAAATTGGAACCGGGTGACGCAATTGTAGTTCCATACAAAATCAGATACTCTAATCCTCATAAACGGTTTGTTGATACAGCTGATGCAATCTTCAAGATAACTACTATTCTGGCAACTCTTGCTACACTTCTGCTGACAATAACTAAACTGCGCGGTGAATAAAAAAGGCACA
>CAYLVN010000495.1:0-2565 GCA_964387115.1 uncultured Fibrobacter sp. | reverse complement strand
GGTTCTGCTCGTAGCCATAGACTGCTACACCCATCCTGAATCTGAATTCTTCTTCATCTTTGATATGTGAAAAATGGGCCAGTTCCGAGTCACATATCTTTACGGCAGTCAAAAACTGAGCACCTACACTGGTAGTCCGGGATGAATTTCTGTTTTTTTCACCAAGTTCAACGACCGCTTCATTAGCTGCATCGATCTGGAATAGAAGTGGTTTTTCCGCCTCAAGATGAAAGTGCCGTGGTGTAAAGATATGAGTATTTGCATACAGCAGATTACCGGGGATAAACTCACGTAAAGCCAGTGCTGTCGGCCTTCGCAGAGAATAATCTCGCGCATTGTTAAGATATTTGGGAACTACCGCATTTCCGACCAGTGATCCGGTTTCCAGTCCGTAACCGGGAAAGAAACCCTCTGCTGCCAGTACAGCAAATGTCTGGGTGTCATCATACCCTTCAGTTTCAGATGCGTTTCTACGGGTCTGGCCTTTTAGCCTCTTAACAATCGCATCACAACGGTTATGCAGGGCGTCATCTTCAGGATCTAAAGTCCCCTTAACTCGCCTTATTTCTGCTAACCGGTTTATCTGCAGAAGTGCCCAGTTAAGCCTTTTTTTCAATCTACGGATTACTTCAGCCAGCATTTCCGGTGTTTGATTTATATACTCTATCAGCTTTTCTTCTTTTACAAGTGCACTATCGCTTTGAGGCCATCCTGTAGCAAATAACTCTTTAATATGGCCCAGAATACCAGGACTGTATCTGGCAATCAGCTCCATGAATTCCGAAATGTCATATTCCTCCTGAAGAAGATTACCACTGGAATCAAAGAGATAATGCTTTACATATATAGGAAAAATTCCAGACAATACAGATGCAATTCTTTTTTTCTCTTCTGCAGGGGTTTCACTGCTATGGCGTATTTTCCAGTTCAGGTAAGTAAGAATTGAAGAATGAATATGCTTGCGCAGCATAAGCTCATTACTGAGGTTGAATCCGGGTGGCTCCACTCTGCCTTCCAGTATTTTCAGCGGGTCCTGGAAAAACACCTGATCATGACTGACTGGACGAACATATGTGATATTTACCGCAACCCTGTGCCTTCGCCCAGCTCGCCCCACCCGTTGCCAGTAATTAGCCGGGTGCGGAGGAACGTTACGCATTAAAACCGTATCAAGCGCCCCTATGTCTATTCCCATCTCAAGTGTGGGCGTACATACCAGTGTGTTAATCTCTGTTGAACTGTCACTTTTAAACTTATGTTCCAGTTTCTCCCGTTCATCCGCGGGAACCTGTGCAGAATGTTCCCGTGGCTTAATCATTTCATATGAACTGTCAAGAAGCTGAAGATCATAGTTATCCGGGTTTTCACTTACATATTCCATCTCACCACTGCATCTCCATCCCGTACAGGCAGAATCTATGCTCTTGCGTACCTGTGTCCTGCGGCAGGTTCTGCATCTGTAATAACCCCGGTTAGGGGATATAATAAGTTTGTCCGAGTCGATCTGGTAGGTACCGGAACAATTCGGAAGAGCATTGTTTCTGGATCCGCGCAATGTTACGGGAATGAATATCTTAATTGTTGATGTAAGGAAATCCCACAACTCTTTAAGGAATTGCTCCTCCTTATCCTGCTTTATTCCCCATTTCCTTATGGTTTCCTTTATAGCGTTCAATCCAGTACTCATCCATGGCTTTACGCGTTGAGCATCATCGGGATTTTTTGCGTATTTTAACCCGAAAGGAATTCCTTTAATGATGTTAAGGTACCCTCTTTGAATCTCCTTATCACCATCCGCCCAGATTTTTGAGTAGACTTCTGCAACTGGATCATAAACCAGGTGAGAGGCTCTTCTTATATAGTCAAGCAATGCTGAAATTCCATTGCTGAGTTCCTCGGCAGGAATCGCCATTTCATGTGCTTTAAGCTGGATAAAAGGTAAAGAATCGCTTAATCCCTGGTACTTTATCTTTAATCTGCCCCATGGTTCAAGTCCGATCGGAAGACGTACTGAAGAGGTGAGTTCCTGAAGAATCTGCATGCGTAAAAAAAGCTTTCGTTCATCCTGGTGTCTGGTACCAGAGGATTCTTTCCTTGCTACAAGCCAGACTTCGGGTATTAAAGCCATTGAAAGCGAATCGTCATTGTCAAGTAGATCATCAAGTTTGGCAGTGAGGTCTCCAATGGATATATCCCCGTTTTTAATGAACTCATACATCAGGGCTCGAAGACGGAATTTACGTGCATGATCTCTCATCCATCCGGCCTGAAAAGCAGCATCCTGCCTGTTATCACAAAAAAGGAGAAGACGCTTTCTGTCTGCATGATGAACCATGTCCTGAGCAAGAATATGGACGTCAGCAACAGGTACCGCCTTGATCATCTTTATAGGTTCTCTATAACCGGTGCTTCTGTCAGATCCTTCTGCATCACATGCAACACAAGTACTCAGTTTCTCCGGAAAATCAGCTTTTGGTTTATAGACGTAAAGATTTACGCAGCTGTCTGGTCTACCACATCCCGCGCAGAATGAGACATTTGCAGGATGAACGGTGCCGCAAAATC
>CAYLVN010000494.1:0-2566 GCA_964387115.1 uncultured Fibrobacter sp. | reverse complement strand
ACGGTCAGGCCTCGGAATGGATCCGGATATGTCACTTACATTGCGAGTAAGACACGGTCGAGGGCTTGAATTCTTCCAGGCTACAATAAATTTTAATCTACCATCAGTTCGCCAGTGCGGCCGTAAAGGCGATTGCAAATGTGATAACCTGACCTGCCTTTACAACTGGTGGACAACAAGGGGTGATAGTGGAAGACCGGTTTCCTAACCGGGCTGGAGCGCAAGAGGGGACACCCTCTTCCAGAGGACAGAGAACTGAAGACAGATTGACAGATAGAAAGAAAACACTCTACAAATCAGTCAGTTTTTGTGGAAGGAAAGCGGCTCGAAGAGCATTGACAACCACCACCAGATCGATAACTTCCTGTACAATTGCGCCTGCCACCGGCTGAAGGTACCCGAAGGCCGCAAAGGCCATCCCAGCCACACTCAAAGCCATCCCCCCTACTGCACTTTGCAGAGCAATCGCTCTCATTCTTCTGCTGATATGCATGAACTCGTCAACCTTATTAAGCGAGCTGTCCATAACCACAACCCCCGCCGCCTGAGTTGTGATATCACTTGCCTGCCCTATTGCTATTCCCACCGTCGATGCCATAAGCGCAGGAGCATCGTTTATTCCATCACCGACAAAGACGGTATCACCTGTTTTAACCTTTTCCTGAACTATCCTCAGTTTCTGCTCAGGACTGGTGCCCGCGAACACTTCTTTTATTCCAATCTGTTCAGCCAGATACCGCACATCTGCTTCCCTGTCTCCTGAGACCAGAAGCACATGATCAATCCGGTGCTTTTTTTTGAGGTGCTTGATAAATGTAGTTCCCTCTTTACGGGGTATATCCCTGAAACGGTAAAAAGCGGCGACAACTCCGTCTATCAGGACCACACACTCCATCCCCCCAGCTGAAACAGGCAGCATTGAGGCATCAACCTTATTCTTTTTGTAAAGACTTTTTCTGCTGGTGATCTCTATGATACAGCCGTCAACTAAGCCCCTCAACCCCTCACCCGGTTTCTCGCTTATCTGACTGGCAATTCTGAGATTTACTTTTTCCTTCCTGGCTGCATTCAGAATCGGCTGAGCCAGAGGGTGTTTTGAATAGCGCTCCAGACTCGCGGCAAAGGATAAAACCCGCCCGGCTCCAAAACCATTGAATATAGTCTTCTCTATGAGTTCAGGTTTTCCATAGGTCAGAGTACCGGTTTTATCGAAGATCAGTGTCCGGCATCGATCCACCCTCTCCAGCGCTATTGGATCTTTAACGATAATACTGCGTTTAGCAGAGAGTGTAACCGACCCGATTATGGTCACAGGTATGGCAATGAGAAGCGGACAGGGAGTAGCGATCACAAGTACCGCAAGAAACCGGATACTCTCACCACTCAGAGCCCATGCCAGGAGTGCTATAAAAACCGCCACAGGTGTGTAGATTGCACCAAGCTGATCGGCCAGCCTTCGGAAACGGGGTCGATGCTGCTGGGTTTCCTCCATCACCCTCATGATACCGGCATATCTGGAATCCATGGCAAGCTTATCGGCTTTGATGGTTAAAACAGTTCCTCCATTTATGGAACCTGACAAGACCCCCGCACCCGGGATTTTTTCTATCATGTAGGGCTCGCCTGTCAGATAAGACTCATCCATCACCCCGTGTCCCTCTATAACCGTTCCATCAACAGGACAGATCTCATAGGGATAGACCAGAAGCTCATCACCGACTGCCACATCTTTAATCGGTACATCATTAATTTTCTGACCGGATTTACGGTGCGCTGTAGAGGGCATGCGTTTGGCAAGTGCTCTAAGCACCGATGAGGCGCTGTTTACCGCATAAGTCTCAAGCGATTCACCTCCGGAGAGCATAAGAACAACTATTGTGCCTGCAAGGTACTCGCCAAGAATAACCGATGTCACAATTGAGAGCCCGGCCAGAAGATCTGATCCAAAGTCGCCTTTTATCATTTTTGCGGAAAGTTCAATAGTTAAGGGTAATCCACCAACGATCAGCACGATGAGAAGCGGAAGCTCATAAATCGCAGAAGGCAGATTGAAAACAAATCGCATCACAAGATAAGCAGCAATGGCACCCAGAGAAAGCACAGCCACAACGATTTTCTGTTTTCCTGAAAATCCGGAGTATCTAAGAGGCATCTGTTTTTACCCGATTTCCCTGGAAAAAAGTTACAGCCGACTATAATTGAAGGGCGTTCAATTTCCATTCCATAACTATGGGACTCAGGTTTATAGCTTTTCTGAAGCCGGATACCTTCAAAATGACTGTGATTACTTCTTATGAAGGAATAACAATTAGAAATGATGATTTTGGAAGAGGACGTTCCCGGTACCAGTGCAGGTAATTATTAAAAACTGGTACTTTTTGAAAGAGGATATTTCCTTTTGCACTTACTGATTATCTGTTTTAACTGTTTTGTGATAACTGTTTTCTGGAAGAGGGTGCCCCCTCTTTCGCTCAAGCCTGTCGAGTACGCCAGTCTTGCGCTATCACCCCTTGTTGTCCACCATTTTTGCAGGCAGGTATGGACATCACATTTTTAAACGCCCTTG
>CAYLVN010000493.1:0-2570 GCA_964387115.1 uncultured Fibrobacter sp. | reverse complement strand
AAGCTCTTTGAAATAGATTCCTGTATCCAGAACCTCTTTGCAGAAAGAAAATAGAGAACGGAGCAGACCGAAAAGAGCCTGCGACCAATTATATTTATATCAAACCTGACTTATGTACCCGGATCAGGGCGAATTGCACTTACCCCTTGTGCATAATTCAGGTAAAACGAAGTCATCACACTGCTTGACACACATTTCAGCTGCTTATTTATGTGAATCAAAGCCTTGTGAAGTCTTCAGGATTAAGGTTCATAAAAACCTGAACAATACATATCACACTCATTCTTCCGGGATTTTATTTGATAGTTTTAAGCTTCAAGGAGATTGAAGATCTTTCTTCTGATTACAATGTAATTCCGGTGTGCAAACCAGTTCTTGCGGACATCGAAACACCAGTCTCTATCTGGAAAAAACTCTACTCCGGTGAAAAGTACTCTTTTCTTCTGGAAAGTGTCTCAGGACAAGAATCTATCGCCCGCTACTCATTTCTTGGCGGCAACCCCTTTATGGTTTTCAGGGTTAATGGCGAAAGCTGGGAAATCTCCGGAACAAAACAGGAAACAGGAACAGGAAAGCCAATCGATGCACTCCGTAAGCTGCTTTCGGCCTATAAGCCGGCCCCGGTTTCGGGTATGCCTCCATTCTGCGGAGGAGCTGTCGGTTTTTTTTCTTACGATTCCATAAGAATGTGGGAAAATATTCCCGATAAGAACCCCAAAGAAGATCCTCTCGATGATATCTTTTTTGCTTTTTACAAGGACCTGATTGCCTTTGACAATCGCGAACACCGGATTCTGCTGATAAGCAATATTATAACTGAGCCGGGATGCAATCTGAAAAACGCGTACAATCGGGCACTGGATAAAATTGAACAAATGGACCTCAAAATCAGAGCAACTCTGGCCTCATCAGAGATAAGAGTAGGTCCCTGCCCTGAGCAGTCTTCGAATTTTTTACAGAAAGATTATGAAAATGCTGTCGAAAGCTGCAAAGAATATATCAGAGCAGGCGATATTTTTCAGGTGGTTTTGTCACAGAGATTCTCTGTTTCCTTAGATGCCGATCCCTTTGACCTGTACAGAATTTTGCGCGTTGTCAATCCATCCCCTTACATGTACTTTTTCTCTCTGAATGAAGCCTCCGTGATCGGAGCATCACCTGAGATGCTTGTCAGTGTTAAAAACGGAATCGTGGAAAACAGGCCTATTGCAGGGACCAGAAGAAGGGGTGACAGCGAAGCCGAAGATGAAGAACTTATCCGTCAGCTCAAGGCTGATCCAAAAGAGATTTCCGAGCATATCATGCTGGTGGACCTGGGGCGCAACGATGTAGGCAGAGTGAGTGAGTACGGATCGGTTCAGGTTGAAGAGATGATGCATATCGAAAAGTACTCTCATGTCATGCACCTGGTGAGCAATGTCAAAGGAAAGCTCCGCGAGGGTCTGGACATGTTTGATGCCCTTTTCTCCTGCTTTCCAGCAGGTACACTTTCCGGCGCACCGAAAATTAGAGCCATGGAAATTATCGATGAGCTCGAACCTGTAAAGCGTGGCCTTTACGGAGGAGCTCTGGGATATCTGGATTTCAGCGGGAACATGGACACCTGTATTGTCATCCGCACTATAGTCTACGACGGGAAAAATGCGCTTGTTCAGGCCGGTGCCGGAATCGTAGCCGATTCCGTTCCATCATCCGAATACCAGGAAACCGTTCACAAAGCCGGAGCACTCTTTACAGCAATGAAAAATGCCGGTCACATAGCATCGGGACCATCACTGGAGCAGATACTATGATCCTGATGATTGACAACTATGATTCTTTCACCTACAATCTGGTTCAGTATCTCGGGGAACTTTACAGAGGTGAAATCTGTGTGTTCAGAAATGACCGCATTACAATAGATGAAATAGAAGCCATGTCTCCTTCGGCACTTATCATTTCTCCGGGACCATGCTCTCCTAATGAAGCCGGCATATCTGTCGATGTAATAAAGGAGCTGGGTAACCAGATCCCGATTTTAGGGGTCTGCCTCGGACATCAGTCTATAGGATACGCATACGGTGGTGATGTAATCAGAGCTCCTTACCTGATGCATGGAAAGGTCTCCTCTATTTATCATGACAAAACAGATATCTTCGAGAACCTTCCGGTACCTTTCACCGCTACACGCTACCACAGTCTTATTGTCGATCGTGAGACTCTTCCGGACTGCCTGCAGATCACCGCGGAAACAGATGATGGTATTATTATGGGATTAAGACATATAGAATATCCGGTTTTCGGTGTACAGTTTCACCCTGAATCGATACTCACTGATGGTGGAAAGACAATAGTTTATAATTTCCTCAGAATAGCCGGGGTATGATTTGAGCACAAGACCGGCAATTCTCCAGAAAATTATCGAACGAAAACTGATCGAGGTGCAGGAACTAAAAAAACTTCCCCGCTCTCTAGATTTTCCTGATTTTAAACCAAGGCAGTTCTTAAAAGCCCTCTCTTCAGCACCATCACTGGGAATAATTGCAGAAATAAAGAAAGCATCTCCTTCAAAAGGTATTATCCGGCCCGAT
>CAYLVN010000492.1:0-2581 GCA_964387115.1 uncultured Fibrobacter sp. | reverse complement strand
ACGGGGTGATAGCGCAAGACTGGCGTCTTCGACAGGCTGGAGCGCAAGAGGGAACCCCCTCTTCCCAAAAAAAATATCTCAGACAGGTTTTCAGCCTTCGCAAATATGACGGAGCGCGACTGTTACACTATTAACATAAGTAATCTTTTAGCACAACTGTTACTGATGTCATGCCGTTGAAGAACGACATTCATCTGAGATTTGTTAAACCCGGTGAAGTATGAAAAATGAAGGAATTGTGGAATAAATTAATAGTATTGCTGTTTGTTAGTTTTCGATTAACCACACCGGCGCGGGATTTCAGAGGGAAAAAACAGTGCCCCGGGTGTAAAAAAGACGACCAGACAAAGGCGGAACAATAAACAAAAGCCCGATGTAATTATAAGCTCACAAACGAAGGGAGTGACTTTCCGGGGTGTTTGTTCTATTTTCATCTTATGGTACCTCTAAAATTTATTTTTCGCTGCGGCCGGCTGAAATCCGCCTCATTCTGAGATTAATCAAAGTCAAAAAGAGAGAAGATTCATGAGTACTACTATCCTGTTTGTCATAATTGCGATCCTGCAGGCTGTTGCGGTCTGTTTTCTGGTTTTGATTCTTTTCCGTAAACAGGTAATCGACCCGGGGTCCGTAAAGCATCTCCTGGAATATGTTGAAAAGAGTTATGAGCGGATGGAGAGCGCTGTCAAAGGAGAGATCTCCGGCTTTCGGGCCGATTTTTCCAGAGATCTCAAGCAGTCCCGGGAAGAACTCTCTGGCTCCGTAAACAGTTTCAGCGCAACTCTTACCGGGCAACTGGGCTCTTTCAGGCAGGAAATATTCAACCAGATGTCAAAGATGTCAAACATTCAGATGGAGCAGCTGAAGAGTTTCGAGGGAAAGCTTGTCCAGCTCAGGGAATCGAATGAAAACAAAATAAACGAACTCAAACTTTCGGTTGAGGGAAAGCTCAAAGAGATACAGACCGGTAATGAAGTAAAGCTTGAGGAGATGAGAAAGACCGTTGATGAAAAGCTTCAGGGCACACTCGAAAAGCGCCTTGGCGAATCTTTCAAACTGGTGAGCGAACGACTTGAGCAGGTGTCAAAGGGGCTCGGGGAGATGCAGTCTCTGGCAAACGGGGTCGGAGATCTCAAGAGAGTATTAACAAATGTCAAGACACGCGGAACCTGGGGCGAGGTTCAGCTTGAACTGATGCTTGAGCAGATAATGACTCCTGAGCAGTACGGGAAAAATGTCTCCACAACAGGAACCGCGGACCGGGTCGAATTCGCGATAAAACTTCCTGGAAAAAACGAGGACCGAAGCGAATTCGTGTGGCTTCCAATAGACGCCAAGTTCCCGGCTGAAGACTACCAGCGTATCATCGATGCACGTGAGAAGGCAGACAGGGTGGAAACAGAAGCCGCTGTAAGGAGTCTTGCCATAGAGATTGAGCGGTGTGCAAAAGCGATAAGTTCCAAATATATCTGCCCGCCTAAGACAACCGATTTCGGTATACTCTATCTTCCTGTAGAGGGCCTTTTCGCGGAGGTCATCAGCAACACCGGGCTTGTGGAAAAGATTAAAAACACATACCATGTCATGATTGCCGGGCCCACAACACTCTGGGCAATTCTTAACAGCCTTCTTATGGGATTTCGTACACTTGCGATCCAGGAGAGAACCGGGGAGGTGTGGAAACTTCTGGGAGCGGTCAAAACCGAATGGTCAAAATATGATAAGACACTGGAGTTGGTGCAGAAAAAGCTTAACGAGGCCTCAAGTTCAATTGACAAAGTACAGGTGCGCACGCGCGCCATTGACAGGCATCTTAGAAAGGTGGAGGAACTTCCGGTCCCCGAATCCCAGACACTGCTGGGGAATATAAGAGAAGAATGTATCGATGAGACTGTGGAGGAAAACGAGCTTGATCCAGGGTGATAGCCACTCAGGTTCGTCATTTCCGTGAAAGCAGGACCCGGGATTAATTCTTTTCTTTCAACACTTTCATCGCATTGGGTACAGTATCTTTCGGGGAAACTTTATACCAGGCTTCAATTATTATCCCCTTTTCGTCAATGAGAAAACTGGAACGTATAATCCCCATGTACTTCACACCTGCCATCTTCTTTTCACCCCATACCCCGTAGGCATCAGCGACTTTGTGTTCAGGGTCTGAAAGCAGCGGGAATCGCAGATTGTGCTTATTGTCAAATGAAGCCTGTTTTTTGGGCAGATCGGGACTGATACCGATAACCGCCACACCCAGCTCCGCCAGATCATCACGGGCATCCCGAACAGAACATGACTGCGCAGTGCATCCGGGAGTTTCCGCCCGGGGATAGAAATAAAGCAGCACTTTTCGTCCGCGGTATCCGCTGAGCTTTACTTCTGTGCTGCTTTGATCCTGAAGTTCAAAATCCGGGGCTTTATCGCCTTTGACAAGTTTAGACATATAATCACCTCGTATTAAAAGTCAAATATAATGAAATTAATTTGTTGGGGGAATTATTCAAACTGATTTCTTTCCCGCTTCCCATTCTCTGTATTCATGCCGGGCTGGTCTGGCACTTTAAAGTAAAATGCCGCCAGAGAGAAG
>CAYLVN010000491.1:0-2582 GCA_964387115.1 uncultured Fibrobacter sp. | reverse complement strand
CAATTAAAAGCTACCGATTCATTATCATACGTTAAGGAGGCTCTTGAGAAATATCCAGATATAGATGTAGTTACAACTTCAGAAATAAGTTCTCAGCGGACCCTGTCAATATAAATGAGACATTTTTCATTATTTCTTAACTAGGACCTTCTCCAGCTCTTTCTGTTCTGGTTTATTGATCCACACTTCATGCGGTATTTGTTTTACCTCTGGTATCCCTCTCACAAAGCGCTCTGGATGTTGTAAATACGCTTCTACTAATACAAGGGACCTTTTATCCAGTACTTGTTGGTATGTGTCATAATGTACACTTACCGGAGTTAACATTGCTATTCCACTATGATGATGTTCATTGTTATACCAGAAGAAAAAATCCTTACAAAAAGCCCGTGCATCCTCGATTGACATAAACCTTTCGGGAAAGTCAGGCCTGTATTTGAGCGTTTTGAAAGCTGATTCAGAATACGGGTTGTCATTTGATGTATATGGCCTGGAATGTGTTTTGTTTACACCTAAATCCGTAAGCAACTGACCTACTGTTGCAGCCGTCATTGAGCTGCCATTGTCGGCATGAATAGTTAACTGCCCCTTTACAATTTCCTGTTTCAAACATGTTTCACTAATAAGCCCTTCTGCGAGTGTTGCAGATTCCTTATAAGCAACCATCCATCCTACAACAAACCGGCTGAAAACATCAATGATTTTATACAGATAATAATATGTCCATTTTGCTGGACCTTTCAATTTTGTGATATCCCATGACCATAATTCATTAGGCCTTGTTGCCAATAATTCCGGTCTTACTGATTCTCTTGAAACTACTTGTCTGCGAGCAAAATTCTGATGATTTCTTTCCAGAATACGGTACATTGTTCTTTCAGAGCATAAGTAAATACCCTCGTCAAGCAAGGTGGAGTATATTTCACCTGGAACCATATCACGAAACCGTTCTGAATTAACTGCTTCAAGTACTTTTTGTTCCTCCTGAGCAGATAATTTGCGTGGTGGTTTGCGTATAGCGACAGGTTTTACAGTACTGCTCTGGGAACGATACCATGATGATCGTGGTTCTCCAAGCGATTCACACAAATTTTCTATTCCCAATTCATCACCATGCATTTTTATCAATTCTCGTCTCTCTCTACGTTGTATTGCGGTAGTTCTATCTCCAAAATCGATGAGAGTTTTTTTTGGAGCTCAACGACAAGCTCTGTTTTCTTGAGCTTATTCTCAGTCTGCTCCAGTTTCCTCTTTAGTTTAACAATCTCATATTGCAAATCTTTATGGCATTTCTGGCTTCGACCCGGCTTTTGTGATGTCAGCAATCCCTGTCTGTACTGTTGAGCCCATTTGTGAACTGATGCATAATACAGGCCTTCTTTACGCAAATAAGCACCGATGGCTCCTTCACCTTGCGATCGAAGTTCTTCAACTGTATTGATAACTTTTATTTTGTATGCTACGGTTAATCTCCTGCGCTTGGAAATAACTGTAACTTCCGGATCTGGATAGTGCTTTTTCGCTACTTCGCTGGCCCTGTGGGCTAAATCCATTATTGGTTTCTCTTTTTGTTCTTTTTGAGACATCATGTATCTTCCTTTTACGCCCTTGTTATCTAGTTATAATTTAATACATGATTATGTCTCATAAATATAGTCAGAGAGGGTAGCTGGCTTTATAAATTGGGTAATTATGTCTCTTTCTGATAGGTCTTTTTTATTCATTGCTGTAAACCTCTGTACCCCAGATTGATTCACATATTTTTTGATAGAGCTTTTGTCTTTCTACTATATCAGCCTTCATAAAAACTTCGTGCGCTTTGAATGGTAGATTCAATCTATTCTGCATTGCATGGAAGTTAGGGTTATTCTGATAGGTAAGGGGGCATAAACTTTGAACTAATAGGTTTTCCTTTATGTAGTGTTTTAGTTTATCATTGTATGGCTTAGCACCATAGGATTGGTTCGTACCTCTTGGCAACAACACCAATGCTCCTATTCGATTTCGGTATTCTTGAAAATCTGATTCCTGCTCGAATTCATCTTTATGGTTCGAATATTTATCTGCCCAGATGTGTTCCACTTCAAATGATTTTCCACCTGGATTGTGATAATATTTCTCAAACGTTGAATTAAAGCCTGATTGTTGTTCTATAAACGATGTGATTCTTGAAAGTAAAAACTTAACAAACGCTCTATTTTGACCGTGTAAACGGAAATTTTGAATACCTGACCAGGGCTCTTCCATTTCATCCAGTTTTCGTTTCAATATGGCTTTCAGTTCACATACTTCGGTTCTTCTGATTTCTTTTACCAAAGTGTACATTGTATATCGAATAGAACTGGAAGCAAACTTTCTGAAGTTTATCGACCTTCGTACTACAAATGCTTCAATATACCGGGCCACTATATCCATTTTCTCTGTGATGCAATCAGAATTATCGGTAGTCTTTAACGGAGCGAGTAATAATGGGTAGCTGAGCGAATTTGCGATACCCCACCTTTTGATATAGAAAACGTGTTGCAATGTATCCGTCAATTTTCGTTCAGCACTTAATACATGTTTGTACGCATTTAGAAAGA
>CAYLVN010000490.1:1651-2586 GCA_964387115.1 uncultured Fibrobacter sp. | reverse complement strand
CGATATTATAACTGTAGAATCCTCCCGGCACTTTTGATGAGACCTCTTTAGCAAGTAATTTACCTTTAACATCAAAAACTTCGATCTTTACCGGCATGGCATCAGGAAGGCTCAGCCGCAGCTGTCCATTTTCCACGGTAATTGCCTGACTTTTAGGCAAAAACGCAAGTGAGGAGACCGCAACGGAATTTTTAGTAATAGAGTAACTTCCGTCATTTGTGGACGTATCCTTCGAGCCTTCATTGACAAGGCTTACAACGGCACCGGCTATGGGGTATCCTGCCCGGTTCAATACTTTACCGCTCAGGTTGATCGTTGTTTGAGCGCTGGTGGTCAGGATGATTGAAAAGAGACAGATCGTTAAACGTTTAAACATACTGTAATACCCTCCAGGTCTGTGTGTCCAAATATCTGGTCCGGTTTGTGTGCCGGGGATTGGCCAACTGATAGCTGATTAACATATGCAAGATCGGAGCGATCCCGTACAATATAATATAAGGGGGTGTATTGTGCCGAATGCGGATTTGGCGACAGCGATAAAATAAAGTGTTCCAGAAACCGGAACAGTCTTGTGACTTGCCGGGGCACTGAAGTTTTCTCAGGAACGCGATTAGATTTCGGGGTATAGAATTACTTCTGCCTGTGCATAAAGGTTTTCACAAATCGCAGATGTTCCACCGGTGTGGTGCACCTGCGATTTGTTCAACTCTTCAGCTCAGGCATTAATTCCCGATGATGATCCTGGCGGGAGCACCATTTGAGGGGGTGACAATATAAATGCCTGCATTCTTTGGAGAAGGTGCAGAAATGCTGGAATTTAATGCATTGGCAGACAACTTTCTGCCGCGGATATCGTAAACGGTATTCTTTTCGGCAACCTTTCGCAGGGTCTGCACGGGTCGGGGAGCTTTGGTGTTAACGGCCGGTGTAAAGGC
>CAYLVN010000490.1:0-1641 GCA_964387115.1 uncultured Fibrobacter sp. | reverse complement strand
TCCAGCTTTCGCGAAAGCGTAACTGCAATGCACCTGTAGGACTGAACTCTATAGGAAGGAAAACATATTGGGAATTCTTATTGCCGTAGCCATTCCAGCGGTCACCCATGTAGATATAGGCATCGATGTATCCGGGAACCTTGAAAATGAAGCAGGATTGGGAATTGAATGTGTTATGATCATAGTCGTTTATACAGGGGTCGCCTTTGTTCTGATATGTTCCGTTTACTCGTGGTGACATATACCATGTAGCCCGGCCCGGATTCCACCCAAGGCAGGGGCTGGTGATCATATAGTAGTTCCCCATATATTTACACACTCCGGGACCTTCACAATGGGTATTCAGATCTACATCGTTGGTAGTTATGTCGGTATAATCTTCGGTCAGTTCTACCATCCTGATTGTGAGATTTGTCTGATCAGCGGAATAGATGATATAGGTTTTTCCTGTGGTGTCGGTGAACATTCCTATATCCCGTGACTGATGACCGTTCGGGAGAAAGTGCTTGAGCATGGTGAACTGGCCGGTTGCGCTGTCGGCTGTGGCGACAGCCAGGTGGGCAAGAGTATAGCTGCTGTTATCGTAATGAAACCACATGACATATTTATTGATTGAAGGGCTGTAGATCACCTTGGGGCGCTCGCAGACCTGAATAACCCCTTTCTGCAGGACAATACCCTCCTTGGTCCAGTTATAGAGATCCGATGAGGAGTAACAGGAGACTCCGGCTGGGCTTGCATAATGTTCACCGTACCAGTAATACCTGCTTTTCTCTTCGGAATAGATGATGTTTCCACCATGGCAGTCTATATGTACACCATCATTGGCAAGCCATACGGTCCCGGGTTTTATAGATGTATTGTGAGTCTGTGCCGGAGATGCCGGTGCGTAGAAGATTACTGCTGTTAAAAACATCAATGAAGTTGTTAATAAAGGTTCTCTTTTTCTCATTTCTGGTCCTCTATCTTTCTTGCATACAGTTGCTCTCGTAAAGTTTGTCATGCAGATAATTAAATTAAATCATTACGTGCGGATCGTTCAACGTTCAGAAGTTCAGCGTTCAGCGTTCGCCAGGAATGAATCTCTCGTCGTTCAGGGTTCAGGGTTCAACGTTCAACGTTCGCCAGGAATGAATTTCCTATACCATATGGGCCACGTGGTTCTCTTAACTCTTAACCTCTGAACCTCTGAACCTCTGAACGCTTAACCTCTGAACGCTGAACCTCCCTTGACTTTCGCTTGTCTGGATATTTATTTCTACTGCATAAACCTCTTTTCTCCCGGACCGGTATCTTTTGACAAAAGGGAATCAGCGATGAAACAGCTTTTATCGACAACATCAGGAAGGCTCGGGATCTGCTGGATTCTGATAGTGTCAAGTTGTACATTTAGTTTGACGATTGAGCCTGATTCGGTCTCTGCAAAGCCCGGCCGGTTCGATTTCAAGAAGTTGACAACGATCTCCCTGAAAAACCTGAGCGGCAGTACAATCGTTGTTGATTCTATTTATATCCGTTTTCAAAACGGCGATTCATCTGATTTCAGAGTGGGTTCTGGTTGTCAAACATCGAAATTTATGGAGTGTCTTTACAATGGATGGGTGTATGGATATAGTATGAAGAGTTTAAGATACCTGCACG
>CAYLVN010000489.1:0-2593 GCA_964387115.1 uncultured Fibrobacter sp. | reverse complement strand
CTGGAAAAGAGTGCCCCAAAACAAGTAATAAAGAAGCTTAAAGAAGAAGATAAAAGATTTTCTGGAAGAGGGTGTCCCCTCTTCCAAAAAATCTTTTATCTTGTTTATTACTTATACTGGAGGCACCCTCTTCCATAATTCCTTCTTGCAAAGGAATGACAGGGTTGCAGAAAAAATCAGGAAATTTATTTTAGATTCAGGCCTGTGCATAAAATCCGGTTTTGTTAAATAATAACTAATATTTGACTAACTCAAACATTATTTTCATCTTTCAGCCGGTCTGTTCCCTGATCTGATTATCTAAAAGATTGATCATGAACAGTCGCATTGGCATTTAAGATTTAACCAACAAGTACAACAGGAGTTCTGTATGACCAGACATCTTTCACTTACTGCTCTTCTGACAGCATTCCTTTTCATCACAGGCTGCGGACTTTTTGCCGGCGATTCCAGCGAAGCTTACCAAAAGGGACTCAAGCTGGCCAAAGAGGGAAAAACGCAGAAAGCCTACAAATACTTTCTGGCGGCAACAAAAAAAGCCCCGGACAGCGCTTCGTATCACTGGGCCGCGGCTCAACTTGCCCAGAACCAGAACTCCGCATTCATCCACACCGAGATGGCCTGGAAAAACGGGATGAAAAATGTCGCGATCCTCACAACACTTCTACGACTTTCAACTTTTACCGACAACAACCAGCGTATCACAAAAATGCTTTCTCTCTTTAGTGAACTTCCGGACACGGTAAAAACACCCAACCTCAAAGCAGAGCTTTTTTCACTTCTTGGGGCCTCTGATTCAGCACTGAATATTTATAACGTCCTTTATTCCGCGGAACCGACTCCCACGCTTGCATCAAAAATCGGACACGAACTGAACGTCAAAGGTGATATTCCCGGAACACTGCGTTTTCTGGAGAAAGCACGTAAAGAGAATCTGCTCGACGCCAGCGGATACGTTCTTCTGGCATCGATGAGGGCTTACGAATACGACTACAAGGGTGTAGAAGAGATCTTCAGAGAAGCCCGCAGCCGTGGACTTTACACAAATGAAGTAGCCCTCGAGGAAGCGGCATTTCTTTTTGTAAGCAACAAACAGGATGCATCGGAAAAGATTCTCCAAGGCTATATCAATGCAAACCCCGACCAGCCCGATCAGATCATAAATCACCGCGCGAGGGTCAGCCTCTCGTTCATGTATGCCGCCCGTAAAGAAAGAGATAAAATAAAGAAAATGATCTCCGCTATCCCGAAGGAATCCCCGTTCAAAGCCGGTGAAGAGAGATTCTACAAGGTTCTTCTGGACACACAGGATATGGAAACAACCCCGCTGCTTCAGGAGCTCGACTCGATAAGAATTCTTTTACCTCAAAATCCAAATATTCAGCTTTATTCCGCACGCGTACTGCTTAAAGCCGGGCAACCAGCAAAAGCAGCAGAATTTTACAAAAGACTACCCGGGATTTATGTCCGCTCCCCCGGTATCCTGACTGAATATGCTGCCGCACTGGCAGGATCAGGAAAAGAAAATGAAGCCCTTGCGGCATTATCGGTTATGCACAGAAAAAAATCATTTACAAGAGGATCTCTTGAACTCTTCAGAGATCTTACCTTCCGCAAAAATCTGGTTCAAAAGAGCGAGCATGCTCAGCAGCTGCTTGAAAAGCTCTATGGTAATGAGGCTCGCGTGAGATGGAATGGCGCGATCCTGGCTCTGCGTTCAGGAAAAGTGGACAGTGCAATAACACTCCTGACATCTCTTGAAAAACAGTTTCCAGAGGAGACAAGGTTCCGTACGACCAGAATCTCGGCAATGATCGTAAAAGGAGACTATAAAAAGGCTCTTGAGCTCTGCCACACAGGCAATCTTCCACGGGAACAGGTCGTTCCTCTTGAGACCCAGATCCTGAGAAAACAGGGTAAAGACGCTGAAGCGTTACAGATTATTGAAAAGGCCGTTGCTGAAAAGCCTTCTCCACAATTATCACTTGCTTATGCGGAAATCCTTATGGAAATGGGGAAGAATGAAAAAGCAGCAGATGTTTATGGTGGTCTGCTTAATTCCCGGAAAGAAGAAAAAGAGCAGGATGCAGGGACTGCCGCAATTTACAATAACATGGCCTGGGCAATGCTTCAGACTGAAAACCCTGACAAGAAGATTACAACTGAAGCAATCGAACGCGCCTGGAAAATTCTCCCTGCCTCACCTGATATCCTTGACACTTACGCAGAGGCACTTATCAGGTTCGGCGAATACGCCAAATGCATAACACTCCTGGAGGAATCAAAGGTTACACATAAAGAGCCCAAGCTGATATTTCAGCTCGGTACTGCTTATGAAAAGAAAAGAGATTTAAATAAGGCGATTCGCAACTACAATACTGCCATCGCACTAATCGACTCTTCATCAGGTAAGAAGATTGACCCATTTATCAGTAAAGATGAGATACAGAAGAATATTGACAGGCTGATGGAAAAGGGGAATTGAAAAACAGTACAAGTAATAGCAAGATTAATGCTTTTTGAAAGAGGGTGCCCCCAATACAAGTAATTCTTAAGAATAAAGATTTATTGGGAGGGGGCGTCCCCCCTTGCG
>CAYLVN010000488.1:0-2607 GCA_964387115.1 uncultured Fibrobacter sp. | reverse complement strand
GTGAGCTGGAACATGAAATCTTCGGGGAACCTGTCAAGGTTGCGTTTTACTGCTTTGTTGAGGTTACCAGTTGTTACGGCATAGAGCGGGGCAAGGTCTTTGTCGAGCATGATCTTTTTGCCCCGAAAGGTCAGAATCTTTGCGGCGATCATGTCGGCATCGTGCTTGACTATATCGTTCATTCTTCCTCCGTGGTGTGTTTTCCATTACCGTTACTCCCGTATTGAGCTAGAAGGCCGGTAACGTGTTTCAATACTGCCCGCAGGTCGGCAGTATTAAGTTTGTCGAACAAATCCTGAATTTTAGCCTTTCTGCTATTGCCATGCACATGACCAAAATCCCAAGATGCCCCAAACCATGAGATACCATCTGTAGCTGTATAGAAAGAAGTTACCTGTGTACCAGTCCATTCTGCTAATCCCGTCCCACCCCCCCAACATCAGCGCCATTTATATTATATTATTTGGAACTTTATTTTCATGTGAACGGTTATTTTTTTCGAATGTGTCATGAGCGATTCCAGTACACCGTTATGAGATCACATAAGCTGCCTTATTAGCCCGAATCGCACGTGCATAATTCTTTTAGGGTATCAACCGTTTTAATTTCCACCAGTTCGTTACTGCGGCCGTAAAGGTGTTTGGAAATGTGAAAACCATACCTGCAAACACAACTGGTGGACAACACGGGATGATAGCACCTGCCTTCGCGAAGACGCTTCGGCGAGGCAGGTAAGACTGGAGTCTTCAGAACAGGCTGGAGCGAAAGAGGGAACCCTCTTCCAAAAACTCCATTTACTTGTTTATTGCTTATATTGGGGGAGTCAATCTCCAGGCATATTACTTATTTCTATTCTGTCCACAATTCTTTATCAATCACCGATTTGAACCTCTCCAGAACACCTTCCTGAACGATCCAGTTGTCATATTGCCCTGAGCCGACATTGTTGCAAAGGATTGCAAAAGAAAAGGTCTTTGCCGGCAGAAGAATATATCCGGCAAGAGTGTGTACAGATAAAGAGTTAAGCGTACCGGTTTTAGCTCTTACAATTCCTTTAAGCCTGGAATTTTTTAATCTGTTCTTGAGTGTCCCGTCGACTCCTGCAATTGACAGCGCACTAATATACTCGGGAGAGTAAGATTTCTGTTTATATACATAAGAAAGCAGTTCCGCAATCTGCTTTGCGCTGACCCGGTTGAGATTTCCCATCCCCGAGCCATTATGAATAACTGGTTTTCCCGGCAGTTTGCTCTTTTCCCACCATGAGAGCACCCCGGCGGTCCCCTTTTCCCAGGAACCCGGAGTGCTGTCTGATGCAGCCAGAGTCTTAAGCACCATCTCTGCAGCAAAATTGCTGGAGTACTTGAACATATGTTCTATAAAAGTAGAAAGCGGTTCAGATGTAAACTCGTAAAAAGGTTTCGCCGCAGTAAGATTTCCGGGGACTGTCCCGTGGACCATTTTCCCGTTAATTGAGATACCGTACTCACTGAAAAGGCTCATGAGAGCTCCGCCAAAGACCTGCCAGGTCTGCCAGACTTTCCGGTAAGTGTATTTCGGGCTCTCTTCAAGAGACATGCTTCCGTTTACAATTATACTGGTCCCTTCTGTAGTAGGAACCGTCCTGATATCAATAGAGGAGCTTTTGCCGATGGCGGTCTTTGCTGATGAGACCACCTTGATACCCTGAATTCTTGGAAAAACATCAACATGCACCGGAGATCCGGCAATGCTTCCTGACCTATGGTGAATCGCAAGAGAGCTGAAACTGGCGCTCAGTGCGCTTATAAGCGGCTGGTAAGCCCTGCTGGAGCTGTCCTCATCGAACCCGGGCCCCACAGTAACAGAGTCAAAGAAGTTATCATCCAGAACCAGATTTCCGGTAACTTTACGCAAGCCAAGATGATACAGGTGCTGAACAAAGAGCCATAGCCGCTCAGCAGAGAAACCCGGATCCCCACCGCCCTGGATATAAAGATTTCCATTTACTATCCCGCTGTCGGGGTTAAAGGTTCCATCAATAAAAACTCTGGTTTTAAAACAGAAGTCATTTCCCAGTATTTCAAGTGCAGCCGCACCGGTAACAAGTTTTGAAACCGATGCAGGATTGAGCATCTCATCGCCATTTATGGATACAACAACAGAATCTCTGTCGAGGTCCTTTATTATAACAGCGATTCCCTTGCCGGTATATTTTCTGGATTGCAGGTAATTCTCAACACCCTTCTGCACAGAATCACTGGAAACAGCTGCGGTTTCAGTGATCAAAACGCAGGATATTAAAAACGCAGCAAACCTGTACATCAGCAACCTCCTGACCTTTTTACTTTATTTTTTGTTTTCATATCTGTTTTCAAAAACCTATTTTAAAGAAATCATTTGAACAGGAATAAATCCAGTTTTTTCTAAACATTTTGAGGAGAACTCTATGCCAAGGTATGCAATCGCCTTTATTGCTCCGGCCCAAACAGCACAATTGCGCCACAAAATTCTGGAAGGTGAAAGCAAGGATGTTGTACTTCGTTCATTCTTCAATGATGAAGCAAGCGAGTTCTACTCTAATGATGAGCAGGGATTCCATTACTTCAAAGAAGATTTCTACGATGA
>CAYLVN010000487.1:0-2613 GCA_964387115.1 uncultured Fibrobacter sp. | reverse complement strand
GCTGTCCGTTAACAGGGGTAATTCTTACACCCATGCTTGTGGGCACTATCATTGCCCATTTTGCCAGGAATGTTTTTTCCGATAAGGGAGTTAATCTTGATGCCTGGCAGGCTGTTTCTCTGTGGCATGCATGCCGTAATGCAAAGGAACAGCTTCTATCGGAGAATCCCCCTGAAACTTGTCCTGTCACCATTCTTGGACGGGGATCAAAACTTATCGGAGGAACTGTATCTGTTGATCTGGAATCTTCAAGTGTCTCATCGCTTCTGCTTGACGGATTTTTCCCGCGCTGCGATTCGGATGCATCACCATCACGCCGTCCCGCATCCGGTTTTCGTGAACTGGGACTTCCATTTGAGTCCGATACCGGTATTACTCGTCATCTGGCCCATTTCCTTCGGGCTCATGGTGAAAACGGGAACCCGATCAGACCCACTCATATCCTCTTTAACGGGGGGGTATTCAAAGCTGATCCTTTCAGGGCACGGCTGATGGAGGTCGTTCAGAGCTGGTTTACAACAGGAGAGATCACTCCACTTGAGCGTACCCCCGATTTTGATTTTGCTGTGGGCCGGGGTGCCGCATATTATGCTTTTGCAAAGCAGGGGAAAGGGATAAGGATCAAGGGCGGAACCGGCCGCTCATATTATGTCGGAATAGAAACAAGCGGTCCTGCTGTTCCTGGGATAGAGCGCCCTCTTAATGCATACTGCGTTGTTCCTTTCGGCATGGAGGAGGGTAGTGAGATTGATGTACCGGGAGAAGAGATCGGGCTTGTAGTAGGGGAGCCGGCAAAATTCCGTTTCTTTTCATCATCGGTACGTAAAGATGACAAGCCCGGCGATGTGCTTCCGTACTGGTCAGAGCAGGAACTTGAGGAGTCCGATTCTCTTGAAGCGCAGCTTCCGGCAGATGAGAAGTTTACTGAAGGGTATGTGCCGGTGCGTTTTCATTCGAGAATCACCGAACTGGGAGTTTTTGAGCTGTGGTGTAAAAGCACAATATCCGATGATTCCTGGAAGCTTGAGTTCAGTGTGAGAGATAAGATCAAGTAAGAGCGATGTCTCATTCTGAAGTGTGGCGAGGGAATAGAGAACAGACTGGGTTAGAACCATAATTACATAAAGACCATGGACGAACAAGAAAAACAGCAAGAAGCTAAATACATTATTGGAATCGATCTGGGTACGACCAATTCGGCAGTATCCTATGTCGATTTTTCACGAAAACCACACAAAGTCGAGGATTTCCCGGTAATGCAGATTACAGCTCCGGGAGAGATTGCAGATAATCCTCTTTTTCCCTCTTTTCACTACGAGGCGGCTGGGTCAGAGTTTTCCTCAGGAGCACTCCGGTTGCCATGGGACAAAGAGGAACCCAGAACAGTCACAGGGGCTTTTGCCCGTGACCACGGAGCTCAGGTACCCGGACGGGTGGTAGTATCGGCCAAATCATGGTTGAGCCACTCAGGTGTGGACCGGACCGCCCCGCTTCTTCCCTGGCACGCCGCGCCGGATCTGGAAAAAATCTCGCCTGTTGAGGCGACCTCGCGCTACCTCTCCCATATGCGTCAGGCCTGGAATTATGCTCATCCTGATGATCCCATGGAGAACCAGGATATCACAATTACAGTCCCTGCCTCTTTCGATGAAATTGCGCGGGAGTTGACAGTTCAGGCAGCGGCTTCGGCCGGTTTATCCCGGATTGTCCTTCTTGAGGAACCTCAGGCTGCCTTCTATGCCTGGATAAACCAGCACTCAAAAGAGTGGCAGAATATGGTCTGTGCCGGGCAGAAAATTCTTATCTGTGATATTGGCGGAGGAACAACCGACTTTTCACTTATTCAGGTAAGGGGTAATCCGGACGGGTCTGTTCAGTTTCATCGTATCGCAGTAGGTGACCACCTGATACTAGGCGGTGATAACCTGGATCTGGCTCTGGCTTACTATATAGAAAAGAAAATTCAGGGTGATAAAAAACTCTCTTCTCATCAATTTGGTGCTCTTGTAAGGAATTGTCAACGTGCAAAAGAAACTCTGCTTGGGGATAACCCACCCGACAGGATGTCAATTAGCATTCCCGGATCAGGTTCGTCTCTTATTGGCGGCAGCATTCAGGCTGAGATAACTCTTGAGGAGTCTCTCAATGTCATGCTTGAAGGCTTCTTTCCTTATGTAAATTTGACCGATAAGCCTCAGACAAGGCAGTCCGGCTTCCAGGAATTCGGACTTCCTTATGCTGCTGATCCTGCAGTTACCAGGTATCTTGCAGCATTCCTTACCTCTCACCGCAGATCTGCAATCGAGCATTCAAAAGAAAGCAGAGTCGATTCTGCCCGTCCGGACATAATTCTATTCAATGGAGGTGTGTTTACATCTGCGGCAATTCGTGATCGTATTCTTGAATCTCTTCGCAAATGGTTTGATGATGATCAAAAATGGAAACCGGTTGTGTTTAAAACTGAGTATCCTGAACTTGCTGTTGCCCGGGGCGCAGCCTATTTCGGGGTAGTACGCAGGGGCGGCGGGGTTAGGATCACTGCGGGCCTGGCACGCACATACTACATTGGAGTGGAAAGTGCAGGAGAGATAAAGGCTTTGTGCCTTGCTCCGG
>CAYLVN010000486.1:0-2614 GCA_964387115.1 uncultured Fibrobacter sp. | reverse complement strand
CTTAAAGGCTTTTACAAATCGCAGATTCTTCACCAGTGTGGTGCAGCTGTAATTTGTCCAAACCTTTCTGCTGCAAGGTTCAGATGCACTTCATCTATCTCCGGGATTTATAAGTCAGGTAAAAGCAAATCCTGAGTACTACTTAAAAACGATGTATTAATGCTTTTTCCGGGAGAAAAATATCGTGTCTTATAAAGAACTTACAGAGAAAATCCGAAGGTATCACAAGAAGCTTAATGGATCTGTAGTCGAATATGATTTGTCCGGATATGATAAATTAGTCGCGGTTATACTGAAGACAGTAAAAGAACTTGATAAAAAATCCGACAAACAGCTTGAGGTTTTATCAAAAGAGCTGAGGAAAAGAGTGGTAGAAGAAAAATGTCTGGAATCATTTCTGGTGATGACCTATTCGCTGGTATATGAAGCTGTTAAAAGGGTACTCTGTCTTGAGCCCTTCAATGAACAGCTAATCGGAGCCATTGCGCTTCATCAGGGAAAATGCTCTCAGATGCAAACCGGCGAAGGAAAAACGATGATAGCACTTTTTCCCGCCTGTCTCAATGCTCTAACCGGAAGTGGTGTTCATGTACTAACATTTAACGATTATCTGGCCAGAAGAGACCGGGAGTGGATGGGCGGGGTTTACGGGTTTTTAGGTCTTCGTACAGGATGTGTTCAGGAAGGAATGTCAATTGAACAGAGAAAAGAGGCTTACCTGGCGGATATCACCTACTGTACCGCCAAAGAGGCGGGCTTTGATTATTTGAGGGACAGTATAGCTGTCTGTAAAGATTCTATTGTTCAGAGAGAATTAAACTTCGCAATAGTAGATGAAGCCGATTCAATAATGATAGATGAGGCTAGAGTGCCTCTTGTTATCGCAGGTGCCATCGAAACACAGGATGGAAACTGTGAATCTGTTGCCGGCCTTATCCGGCGGCTTAAGCGGGGAAAAGAGTTTGAGTTTGATGAATACAAGAGGAATGTTTTTCTGACCGAAGATGGAATAAACCAGATAGAAAATGTGCTGAAATGCCAAAACCTGTACGCAGAGGAGAGTTCAGTCCTGTTATCACGTGTCAATTACGCGCTGCACGCGGAATATCTTCTTCAGTGTGACAAGGACTATATAGTGTGCAATGGTAAGATAGAACAGGTTGATGAGTTTACGGGAAGAGTTGCAGATAAAAGGCGCTGGCCTGATGGACTTCAGGCGGCCGTGGAAGAAAAAGAGGGGTGCAGGAATGGGGAAAAGGGACATATCCTGAACTCCATCACTTTACAGCACTTCCTTCAACAGTATCGGAAACTCAGCGGCATGACCGCAACCGCGGAAGCAGCTGAAGAGGAGTTCCGGGAGTTTTACGGATTGCCTGTAGTAGTGATCCCGCCTCATGAAAAGAGTATCCGCCAGGATCTTCCGGACCTCATTTTTAGTAGTAAAGAAGAAAAACGGAAGATGCTGGTAGAGGAGATAGTAAGAGAACACCCTACGGGACGTCCGGTTCTGGTTGGAACCGGATCTGTATTGGAGTCTCTGGAGCTGGCAGATGCACTCAAAGAGAAAAAAGTTGATTGTAAGGTATTAAATGCAAAGAACGATGCCTGTGAGGCCCGGATTATTGCCGATGCCGGAAGGATAGGTGCGGTTACAGTATCGACAAATATGGCTGGAAGGGGCACAGATATAAAGCTGGGCGGCGCGGATGAGAGCGGAAGGGATGCGGTTGTAAAACTCGGCGGACTTTATGTAATCGGAACAAACCGTCATGAAAGCCGTCGTATAGACAATCAGCTCAGAGGTCGGGCGGGTCGACAGGGTGATCCGGGGTTGACAAGGTTTTTTATCAGCACTGAGGATGATCTTTTTATAAGATATAACCTCAAGGATCTGCTTCCAAAGGATACTCTGAAAAGAGCAGTGGACAACAATATCAGCAAACGACTTTTGATAAACGAGATTTCCAGGGTTCAGCGTATAGTTGAGGGCCAGAACATGGAGATAAAAATAACACTCTATAAATATTCACTGATTACCGAACAGCAGAGAAAAATTGTACATGAGTGGAGAAATGACATATTGCTTTCGGATAATTTTCCGGGTCAGTCAGAGGAATGGGGAAAGTCACCCACGGTCTCTAAACAAAATAAAACCAGATATAATGCTCTCTGCAAAATGGCGGCTCTCTCTTGTCTTGACTCGGGCTGGTCGCGGTATCTCAATGAGATAAATGTGCTCAAAGACTCTATTCACCTTCGAAGGGTCGGGGGGCAGGACCCGCTCTTTGAGTTCCGTAAAATGGCCATAACGATGTTTGATGAGACGCAGAGAGATGTAAGGGAACAGATCGAAAAGTCATTGAAAGAAATAAACGAAGAGGATATTAATACCACGTATGAACGTTATAAGCTCAAAATGCCCTCTGCGACGTGGACATACCTGGTCAATGATGATCCGTTTGAACAAAGGTTTGGACTTCAGCTGCTTGGCAATGTGGGAATATCTCTTGGCGCGGCACTCCTGTGGCCGATAACCGTCCTTACACTTCTGATGGAGAGAAAAAAGGAAAGGAAGAATAAAAAATCTGAGGGAGGGCGTCAACAATAATAT
>CAYLVN010000485.1:0-2614 GCA_964387115.1 uncultured Fibrobacter sp. | reverse complement strand
ATACCTGCCTCCACAAATGGTGGACAACAAGGGGTGATAGCGGAAGACCGGCGTCCTCGACGGGCTGGAGCGAAAGAGGGAACACCCTCTTCCGGAAAATCATTATTCTTAAAAATCTATTATACACCTTCGGCGCGCAGGACTGGAGTGGCGGATAAGATTTGGTGCCTTTTCATGTTAAAGTTAGCAGTTGACAGTATAACAAAAAGTATGTTTATCGTTTGTTTTGATAAACAGATATCATAAACATTTATTTTTCCAAACTCTAATTTTCCTCTCTGTGTCCTCAGTGCCTCTGTGGTGAACCTTCTCTCTGACCAAGTAACTTCCAAATACACTTCAGAAGCAGGTTTCTGTATACCACGACAAGACATGGTCAAGGGCGACCGTGGCACACAGATCGCAAGGCAGGAAACCTTGAGCTGATTGACATAAGCCCTTCGGGCTAACGCCTTGAATGCTTGAAAGCAATCAGATAGATTGCTGAAAAAGCCACAAAAATCATGGAAAGAATGCAATATAGCCAAAACTCACCAGGATTCACCGGCATATTAAAACAAACCGGTTTAAGTACTTCAGCCAATGCTAAAGGACTAAGGATGCCAATACCCAGAACGAACAATGCAGGGAGACCTGCTAAACCTGTTGCTTTCTTCCGGATTGCCAGAAATGCTGATATAACAAAAGCCGGCATGACAAATGCCAAATCAATGATATAAACAGAAAAGGTGTATTCAATACGTTCACCTGATTGTAAAAGTGGAATAAGTTGACTAAACCAGATAATATTGAACATGACAGCAGTAAATATCCCATATCCTGCTGCTGCGTAACGGATAATCGGGGTGATATCAAGTTTTTCAACAGCGTGTTTGTCTAATCTTGAGAAACTGAAGATCAAAACATAAAAACTGAAGGCCAGAATAGCAAGATAAAGCGGGTATAATGAAGTATATATCTGCTCAATTGAATAGATGCCGTATGCGTAAAGAAAAAAACCAAGTATACCGTAAATTATAATCAATTTCCGATAATCATCCTGTCGAAGCAAAATTGCTGAAACAATTAATACAAGTGAAGCCAATATTAAAAACAGATCCTGTGTAAACACAGCCGGTATAATCCGGGCACTTACAACTGGATTATAGATCTCTGGTCTTAGAACACTCCATACGGCAGCTATTAATGTAATAATACCTGTAAAAGCAAAAAGGAATTTATTAAGCCTGAGATTCCTGATCATTTATTGACTCTCATTCAATCGTAAAAATATAGTATCAAATAATCTATTTGATGGCATTAAAAATTATTCTTAAGGTTTGAAGCATCACACTATAGACACCGATCCTGCTTTTTTACCATCCTCATTAAGCAACAATAATTGATAGACCAACTGATCAGATTCTGTCTTCTCTTCCTCCGGCATTGTTTTTGCAGCAAAAATTCATTTCAACTGCATTCGCGTTCAACTCTATTTACCTATTTACCTATTCAAACGAGGTGTTTATGAAAGTTATGGTTCTTATCAAG
Organism: uncultured Fibrobacter sp.; assembly: GCA_964387115.1. Lineage (GTDB taxonomy): Bacteria > Fibrobacterota > Chitinivibrionia > Chitinivibrionales > Chitinispirillaceae > JAAYIG01. The sequence continues at coordinate 1,084 of CAYLVN010000485.1, read as the reverse complement.
GCTAACAGTGATTCAGAAGCGGGAGGCATGCCCGATAAAAGGATGCTTGAAGAAATGGGAGGATATAATGAGAAGCTGGTGGAAGCGGGAATAATGCTCGAAGGAGAGGGATTACATCCAAGCTCCAAAGGAAAACGAGTCAGATTTATGGGAGATAAGCGGGAGGTTATAGACGGGCCATTTGGACACCCGGGTTCTCTTATCGCAGGATACTATATCTGGCAGGTGCAGTCTATGGAACAGGCGCTCTCATGGGTGAAGCGGATGCCGAATCCCACAGGTGAGGAATCAGAGGTTGAGATTCGTCCTGTTTTCGAAGAACAGGATTTTGGAGAGGTGTTTACTCCGGAACTCAGACAGCAGGAGGAGAATCTCAGGGCACGGATAAGCACTCTGAAAGAGAAGCAGATAAGAAAGCAGATAAAGGTCAACCCGTACCTGAATTTCAACGGCACCACCGAAAAAGCATTCTCATTTTACAAATCAATTTTTGGGGGTGAGTTTACCGCCTTGCAGCGCTTTAAAGATATGCCTCCTTCCGAGCAGCAATTCCCTGAATCGGAAAAAGAAAAAATACTGCATATTGCCCTGCCCATTGGCTCAGGGACGGTTCTCATGGGAAGTGACATATCCGAGAGTATGGGCCAGAAACTCATCGAAGGCAATAACGTCTATGTCTCACTGCATCCTGCAAGTAAAGAGGAAGCGCAGCGGCTTTTCGAAAAGCTTTCAGAAGGGGGAAAAATTGAGATGCCGCTGGGGAAGATGTTCTGGGGAGATCTCTTTGCATCGTTTACAGATAAGTTTGGTATCCAGTGGATGATTAATTACCAGGAGAGATAACCGTAAAAGCCACAGGGGGGATCACTCTATGACTAATAGCGCCCATTACTATTACGATGTTCCGTCATTGCCATCACAGGAGATAAAAGAGTGCGATATCTGTATCTACGGCGCTACACCGGCAGGGATCACCTCTGCGGTGCAGGCTGCCCGTAATAATAAAAAGGTAGCACTGCTTGCTTTCAACCGGCATATCGGGGGAATGACCACTTCGGGGCTGAGTGCTACAGATGTGGGCAAC
>CAYLVN010000484.1:0-2624 GCA_964387115.1 uncultured Fibrobacter sp. | reverse complement strand
TTCTCAGATGGATGCCGTTTTTCAACGGCATGACGTCCGTAGCGGTTGTGCTGAAAAAGGTTGTTTACGAATATGATGTAACAACTTTATCCTTTCCCCCCCCCGCTGTTCCCTTCTGGTGCACGGAAAATGTACCCCACTCTAATTCGAAAGGGTATTTTATGGTATAATTAGGAAAAAGAGGAGGAGTTCTGCTGAATGATCTCTGTTTTTGATTATACTGATTATCGGATGTTTCTGGGTGATTTTTATTCAGAACAGAAAAAACTCAATCCCTCATTTTCCTATCAGGCGCTTGCAGACAGGGCCGGAATGAAATCCAAGACTTATCTTCACAAAGTCATCACGGGAAAGAAGAACCTTGCCAAAAGCAGCGTGCTTAAGGTCGCAAAGGCTATTAAACTGAAATACAGGGAAACAGAGTATTTAAACGCGCTTGTCGACTTTAATAATGCAAAGACAATCAGGGAAAAAGAGTACTACTTTACTAAAGTGAAGGAATTGTCTCCGGCAGTTCAGGGACAGCTTGTCTTGAAGAGTCAGTTCGAGTATTTTTCAAAATGGTATTTTGTTGTTATCAGAGAACTGGTCACTATGTACGATTTCAGGGATAATTTCAAGTTGCTTGCAAGAACCGTTGATCCGCCTGTCACTGCTGAACAGGCAGAAAAGGCAGTGAAAATTCTGTGTGATCTGGGGCTGCTGAAAAAATTACCTTCAGGACGATACAAACAGAGCGATTCTGCCCTCAGGACCGATTCTGATACTATACCATTTGCTGTTCAACTGTTTCAAAGAGAGTGCCTTGAGCTTGCATCAAAATCAGTTGAGAAACACACGCGTGATATACGTGATATATCAACATTGACTGTCGGCATCTCGTCATCGGGATTTGATCAGATCCGTCAGGAAATCGCAGCATTCCGCAGGCGTCTGGTTGAGATTGTCAAGGCTGACAATCCCTCTGACAGGGTTTATCAGATCAATTTCCAGTTGTTTCCGGTTTCCAGGATACCCAGCGAGGATTAGAGTTGAAAAAAGCGGTTTGCATTAAGATAGTTCTTTCATTTCTCCTCACTTTAATTTCTGTTATTAACTGTGGGAGAATCGGTGATATAAGCGGGGGTTCAACGGAAACAGTTAACGCCAGAGTTTCAGCGCGTGTTATTCTTTCAGACAGTTCTGCAGTCAGCGGTGCGGCAGTCAGAATTATCCCCTCGGGACAGGATCCGCTCTCTTCAGGTGCCCTCATTTACAAAGACACAACCGATCAAAGCGGTTTCTTCAGCCTTGAGGTTAAAGATAAGGCGTTTTCAGACGGTTACTATAATATCCTGGTTTCAGGAAACGAGAAATACCACTTTACCGACTCTATGATGATAGAACAGAGATCGAAGATTGAACTTCAGGACCTCATGCTGAAGGATCCCGGATCTATTAGCGGAACAGTAATCTTTGAAGAGGGCACAATTCCCGATACTGCCTATGCTGTTCTGGTTGGAACCGATCTGAGCACGGTCGTCGTGTCCGGTCAATTTACCTTTAATAACATTCCCGAGGGATTTTATACACTTCGGGTAATTACAGATAACGCGGGTTACTCTGCTTCAAACCAGCCTGTGGCAATCACATCACTCTCTTCAGACACTCTTGATGACACACTCAAGATACCGGTCTTGCGTGTGCTTCTTGATGATTTCGAGGATGGAGACATGTTTCTTTTAAATAACAGGGCTGATATAAATGAGGGGTGGAACAGTTTCTGGTATGTTTTTAACGAGAAAGACAAGGAACCCCTCTCACAGATTATTCCTGAGGGACTTCTGGTTCAGGATAGTCTGCCTCTTGCCATAAGCAGTGACGGAGCATATTCGGGCAAATCGATTCATTTGAAAACTGTTCTGGCCCAACGCAGCAGCCCTTTTGCCGGTCTTGGATGCAGGATCACGCCGGATCGTAACAGGTATTCAAATCTATCAAACATGAGTTCGCTTTCCTTTTATATGAGAGGAAAAGGTACGGTCAGGGTCAGTTTCCTTACGGCCGCACTGAACCGTTACCCGGAAGCTCAGAGGTGGGGGACATGGGGCAAATATATCGAATGTCCAGATCAGTGGCAGGAGATCACAATCAAGGCTTCAGAGTTTCTCCCGCAGGAGTACTCTCCGCAGGCTCTGGACAGCCTTTTCTGGAGCGATGTTTCTGATTCAGTTGATTTCCTGCAGTTTGTGACTTCCGCTTCCGCAGGAGACACGGTGGAGTTTTATCTGGATAATATCTGGCTCACGGGTGTTGACGCGGAAGATCTGATGTAGAACCCGGACTGTTTTCTGCACTAAATACTTTCTTCAGAGCTGGCTTTCCCTGATACCTTCTCAACGCACAGCAGAACTGTATGCAGATTGAAATTCCAGTAGTCTGCAATAAAGATTAGAGACAAGTAATAAGTAAGAGTAAGGATTGTCTGGAAGAGGGAGTCCCCAATACAAGTAATTAGTAAGAATAAGGAGTTTCAGGAAGAGGGTGCCCCCAATAGAAGTATTAGCAAGAATTAAAGATAAAGACTTTTTGGAAGAGGGTGCTCCCTCTTTCGCTCCAGCCTGTCGAAGACGCCAGTCTTGCGC
>CAYLVN010000483.1:0-2633 GCA_964387115.1 uncultured Fibrobacter sp. | reverse complement strand
CCGGTCTAGCGCTATCACCCCTTGTTGTCCATTATTTGTAAAGGCAGGCGCGGATATCGCATTTGCAAACGTCCTTGCGGCCGCAGTAGCGAACTGGTGGTAGATTAAAATTTATTATAGCCTCACGGAATTAACACCGTAAGACCGGTGAATATATCGTATCCCGGTTGAAAATTGAATCAGTGTAAAATACATGCTCTCTTTAATACATACCCTTTGTAACTTCTGACTTATGACTTGCGTCTTCTGGTTTCTGTCCTCTGTCTTCCGGCACACTAATTGCATCATTCATTCAAAACCGGCCCCCAGAACTTCAGGGGTGCCATGTTTATTCCCGCAAATTCGTTACTCTTTCCCACTCAGGGGGTTATCGATGACCGGAAGAGCGCGGAGAAATCCACTCTGCTTCTCTATTATCCCGATTCTCAAAGGATACAGAGTTTTTTTTATTTCTGAAAAAAACAGTTCTCAATTTTTTCAAATCACCCGGGTTAAGCTGCTGCTGATTCTGTTTCTTCTTACTTTGACTCTGGGGGGAGCATGTAGAGGAGTTTTCTACCTCTTTTTACAGGCCCGTAATTTAGTCTCTATACAGCTGGAGAAGAGGAAAAGTAATCAGTTTAAGATTTTCGAGAGGCTTCTGGACGGTTATCTTTCCGATATGGTGGAGAGTTTTAATTCACAGCCGGTAAAAGGTGGGGCAATTGAGGGAAATTTTGGATACGGGGTGTACAAGGCCGGGCTGGCATTAGTTGATTGTAATAAGCTTTTGACCGGGAGTTTCAGTTCTCTCTTCAAGCTTTCCTCTCTGAAGCTGCAGCCGGCAGTACTGGATCGGCCTGTTTTTAGAGAAGATCAAATGCAGGGGCGGATCTCATTTATTTGCCCTGTTGAGGGGCGGATCACCTCTTATTTCGGGAATCGTACCGATCCTGTTTACGAAGGTGCGGCACATCATAACGGGATCGATATTGCAGGCAGACTCTGGTCGCCCGTTTACTGCTCTTTTCCGGGCAGGGTGATATTTGCCGGAAACAGGTCAAGATGGGGGAATGTGGTCATAGTAGATCATGAGGAGAGTGGCTATCAGACAATTTACGCTCATTTACAGAAGATTTGTACAAAAAAAGGGCGTACTCTCTCTGAAGGACAGGTGATTGGTTATCTGGGTAATACCGGAAAAAGTACAGGCCCCCACCTTCATTATGAGGTTCGTCAAATGGCAAAACCAATAGATCCGCTTTTTGTCCTTATCCCTTCAGATACAGTGGTCGATTGAATTTGACTTTTTTCTCTCCGAATGCTATTTTGAGTAGATCATCCTTGATTTTTGTGGCAGCGTAGCTCAGTCGGTTAGAGCAGTGGAATCATAATCCACGTGTCGGGGGTTCGATTCCCTCCGCTGCTACTCCTCTTTCGCCCAATATTACTATGTCTCCCTCCGAAAAAGTTTTGTCATTCTGTAGTCGTTTTCTTCCTGAAAACTCATCGATACTTGCCGCTGTCAGTGGTGGAAGTGATTCTGTTGCCATGGTGTATCTGCTCAATGAGCTTCGTGCCGAACTTAAACTCTCAAAACTGGCCGTAGCCCATGTCAATCATGGACTGCGTGGAGAGGAGTCCGATGGTGATGAGCAGTTTGTGAGGGAGATCGCAAAAGAGCTGGGACTCTCATTTTTTGTAAAGCACCTCAGTGGCTGTAATATCAAAGATCCGGGAGTGGAAAACTGGGCCCGGGGAGAGCGGTATCGTTTTTTTCATTCTGTGATGGAGAGTGGCGGATATAGTCTGGTTGCGACCGGGCATACAGCAGATGATCAGGCTGAGACTGTTCTCTTGAGGATGCTTCGGGGCAGTGGAATCAAGGGACTGCGTGGAATTCTCCCATGCAGGGAAGACGGGGTGATCAGGCCGCTTCTTTATATCAGAAAAGAGGAGCTGGTATCATGGCTGACCAGGAATGGAAAATCCTTTCGTACAGACAGCACCAATAATCAGACAATTTACCGCCGCAACAGCATTCGTCATCAGCTGCTGCCTGCTTTGAGCAGGTATGTTCCGGAAGTAGTGGAGAATATCTCCTCGATTGCATCGAGGGCTTTTGATTCCTGGAGTATTGTTTCTCCGGAGGTTAATAAGTGGATCGACAGTTCCGTAATCAATTTTCCGGCACAGTCATTTCTGCTGAAAAAATCGGGGCTGATCGCCCGCAGCATAGCTGGAGAGGGGATAAAAGCTCTCTTTGAGCGCTGCGGCATCTCTGCCTCACGGGTTCATGTGGAAAATGTTTTTATCAATGCACATGCAAACGGTAAAGAGTTTCTCCTTCCCGGGGGATGGCACTATTTCCCGAAGAAAAACGGGATCTTTTTTGTAAAAGAGAGGGTGTCGGATCATGGCTTCAGTTATGAGATTCCGGTTCCAGGCTCAGCAGATTTTCCTGATGTAAATATCGGGTTCAGTGTATCGGAAGAGGATGTTCCGTTTGAGAGGCCCGGAAGTGATAACTGGATTGTCTTTCTTGATAGAAAATGTTGCGGAAATATGCTTTTTTATCGTATGCTTATGCCTGAAGACACTTTTCATCCCCTTGGATCTGGTAAAGAGGAGAATGCTCTCAAGTATCTGGGCGG
>CAYLVN010000482.1:0-2638 GCA_964387115.1 uncultured Fibrobacter sp. | reverse complement strand
TTCATCCATCCAGCCAGAGTTTCGAAAACCGACTCTCGTGCCTGCGCTCACTCCGGAATATCGGATTTATGACAGGAACCGGTGTAATGATCGGATTACCCGGCCAGACACTTGAAATGCTCGCCAGTGACATCCTGTTCTTTCGTGACGAAGACGTTGACATGATCGGAATGGGACCCTACCTGATTCATCCCGACACACCACTCCCCGGAGCACCTGCTATGAGTAACGAAGAGCTATTCAGGGTCTCACTCAACATGATTGCAGCTACCAGAATAGTCTGCCCCGGTGTGAATATTGCTGCAACAACGGCCCTTGAAACCCTGCACCCTGAAGGCAGGCAGATGGGAATAGCATTCGGAGCGAATGTTGTCATGCCCAGCCATACACCTCTTTATAGAAGCTCTGATTACAATCTATACAAAGGTAAGGCAAGACTGAGCCGCGATAATGGTGATACCTGGGAAAGATTTCTTGAAGATGCAAAATCTATGGGCCGTGTTCCCTCTTTCTACGCATGGGGCGATTCGCCTCACTTTACGGCAAGAACTGAAAGTCACGATTAACTGCAGGTGTATTCAGGCAAACTGTAGTATACTGTCAATAATAAGTGCCCCTGAGAGCGTATCAAGGGGTATATATTCAGATATCACCTTCGTAGCCGCAGCCACAGGCAGCACTACCCTAACTGCAATTGTCGGTTGAGGATGAGAGGTGAGTCTTGAAGATTTCTATCTCTCTAGAAATCTGCTGCGCCTCCATCTTGATACCTTCTATTCCAGGTTCATTATCTTTCTCAATCCGGTCTATTCTTTCTGTAAGTTCGTCAAGTCTGCCTGAGAGCCGCGCGGATTCACAAATAACCCAGTGCAGGATCTGGCTGTGAATTTCCCTGTAAAGCTCCCCTCGTAGAGAAATGGTATTGTCTTCAGTATTCCGGTTCTGGACAGGCTCAGGTGCAGATTCTGTTTCCTCCTTTTCTAATTGGAGGTTTATCGGTTCCCCGTCTTCTTTTTCTTCTGATGTGCAAGAAATACATTCAGTAGAGGTCTCTTCACATTTACTATCTGTAGAGTCCTCTTCAAAACATTCCGGCTTTTTCTTCTTTCGCATGAAGAGTATCAGGAAGACTCCTGCAGAAATAAACAGAAAAACCGATAGAATCAGAAATCCCGATTTTTTCTTTTCAACAGCAGATCCTTTTTTAATCTCTGAACTCCGGGATACCTTTTCGCTCTCAGGTTCCGGATCATTCTCCACCCCGGGTGTAATCTCTTTTTGCTCCTCTTGTTCGGCTGCATAATAAAAAATGAAATTTGAGCTGTCTGGAAAAATCAGGGTTCTTCTTTTAAAAGGAAGATCACTGTTCCAGAGATTAGAAAAAACCGTTTTACCTTTGTATTCAATTTTTACCGGTATTGTACTCAGTCCTGCATCGATGGAAATTTTGGCAGGATCAAGTTTTGTGGCAAGCACAGCCAGCAGCTGTCCATCTGGTCCTGCAGCGGGCCAGGCCCAGAATAAAAATGTCTTTGCGTTTGATTCACGTGTCAGTCCATAATAAGGACGCAGCTCTTTTTTCATGTCGGAGAACCAGGATTGATTCTCTACACTCCGCATAGGAGTATCCACCCTGTCAGCTGAAACCTCATTTATCACAATACCCGAGGAGTTAATCCGCATCAGCAGGTTTACCGATCCGTTACTGGAGATCAGTGAAGTGAAAAGGCGGCTGACTGAATCGAGACTGAGTGAGGAGAAGTTTGTCGATGAAACATAGGTGGCAAATGTCCGCTCTATATAGTTAAAGGCCTGTTGGATCTTCTCTGCCTGTTCATCAGCAGCACACACCGAAACTGAGATTATTACAGCCATCACCGGCAGAGATCTTTTAATAGTAGAGATCATGAGATTCCATTCCTGAGAAGATTATTTCAGTAATTACCACCTGACTTATGCACCCTGATCAGGGCCAATTGCACTTACCTCTTCCCGGATGCATAAGTCAGGTATCAGATTTGTTTTGAGCAAATTAGTGACCAGTTTTCTTTACCGTACCACTATAAAAGATACCACTCTGGTTTCTGATTAAGGTAGTAAGTATTTTGCAAATATGGATAAAAAACAGATACTGGACCTTCTTAACCGTGTTCATGAAAACAGCCTCTCTGTAGAGCAGGCCTTTTCAGCCCTTAAAAACCTCCCTTACCAGGACCTTGGATTTGCCAAGATAGATCATCACAGGGCCCTTCGTAAAGGATATCCTGAAGTAATTTTCTGCCAGGGGAAAACTCCGGAACAGGTTGCCGGCATTGCCGGGAAAATTATCGGGACTAATTCGAATCTGCTCGCCACGAGGGCCGACCCCGGTGTATATGATGCGGTAAACAGTGTATTTCCCGATGCGAAGTATAACGAACCCGGGCGGACGATATCACTCGCAATAAAGGAAATCACTCCTGTTCCGGGTTATGTTCCTGTAATAACCGCAGGCACCGCTGACCTACCCGTTGCCCAGGAGGCCCTGGAAACAGGTAAAATGCTCGGCATCACCATGGAGCTGGTATCCGATATCGGTGTTGCCGGAATTCACCGCCTCTTTGACAAAAGAGCCCTCCTGGAGAAAGCTTCGGTGGTT
>CAYLVN010000481.1:0-2644 GCA_964387115.1 uncultured Fibrobacter sp. | reverse complement strand
TTGCAGAAGTACTGGGTTATGGGATGTCGATGGATCTTGACGGATTTGAGAACCAGTGCTTAGGTAAAGACGGGCTTGTCAGGGCCATAGAGATCGCCTTGAAAAGAAGCGGTATCGATATATCAGAGATAGATATGGCAGTCTGGGCTCCGCAGGGCAATGCACAGGATCTCAAGGTGCTTTCTGCTCTGGAATCTATGATGGGTGATAAATGGAACACTCTTCCCATGGCTGCAACTACGTTTAATACCGGATATATTGAATCTGCATCGATTCTCCACAGTCTGGGACTTGTTCTCTATTCGCTGAACCAGGGATCACCTCTCTGGATTCAGAGAACCGGTATAGATTACCTCGACAGTAGAACTCCTGTAAACGATCCCAGGTTCATTCTTACACTGGGAAGCAGTGATCTGGGTTATAATTTTGCTTTAGTGGTGTCCAGGGGTAATGGTTTGGGGGATCGGTGAGAAACAGGATAGCTATCACCGGTAAAGGTGTAATCTGCAGTGCCGGCGGGAATGTTGGAAAAGTAAGGGAATCTCTTCTGTCCGGTAAATCATGCCTCAGAAGTGTTGAGGATCCCAGGGTTGAGCATTTGGGACCCCAGTTCGCAGGACTTATCGGAAACATAGATTCACCCGCGCTGCAGGAATCGGGAGTTTGCTGCGAAGATCGTTATGTGCAGTTAGCGTGGATTGCCGCAAGTGAAGCCCTCAGAAGTTCAGGTGTTCAGATTACCGGTAAAGAAAAAGTGGGTCTGATTCTTGGCACCTGCTCCGGTCCGATGCTTACAATAGAATCTCTCTTTCAGCAGCAGATAAACAGCAATGCCCAATTCACCGGCGATCAGCTTTTTAAAAAGCAATACTACAGTGCATCCATGCTTCTTGCGTCCTGTTTCGGGATCAGAGGGCCTGTCTTCACTGTTACAACAGCCTGTTCAGCATTTAATGCTGCCGTTTCAGCAGCAGGTGACCTTTTAAGGTGCGGGATGCTGGATATTATCCTGGCAGGCGGTGCAGATTCGTTCAGCACTACGACACTGGCAGGCTTTGCCGGGCTCAGAGCCACATCTAAACAGCGGAGTGCTCCTTTCTCTCTTCCAACGGGGCTGAATCTGGGTGAGGGTGCCGGATTTCTTGTTCTGGAGGAGATGGAACATGCAATCTCGCGCGGTGCATCGATCTGCGGGGAGATCCTTGGTTATGGTCTGTCAAATGATGCCTATCACTGTTCGGCTCCGGATCCCTCGGGTAAAGGTGCATCTTACAGCATGCAGCTTGCCCTTCAAGACTCATCCGTTTCAAACTGCGAGATTACATATATAAACGCTCACGGAACCGGAACAGAAGCAAATGATAAAGCGGAAACCAGGGCTATAAGAAAAGTATTTGGAGAACAGGCACAGAATATTCCTGTGAGTTCCCTGAAGGGAATGGTCGGGCACTGTCTGGGAGCTGCCGGTGCGGTGGAGACCGTTTCATCGCTGATCTGTGCCGGAATTGGAGTTTTCCCGCCGACAGTGAATTTTACGGAACCCAGGGACGGGTGCAATCTGGACTACATCCCTGATGTCGGCCGGAGCTGGAAAAAAGAAACTGTATTTATCAAGAATAACTTTGCATTTGGCGGCAATAATGCCTCTCTGGTGATTTCAACCGACACTTGCTCAAAACGGGAACTGCCCGATCTTCTGGAGGATCCGGTCTGCATAACAGGTATGGGTGTTGTCTCTCCTGCAGGTATCGGATATGAGGCGTTGAGTGGTGCACGGTCGGACCAGGATCATTTCAGAGAGGAATATAGAGGTGGAAGACAGTTTAGAGTTGCCGGGGTACCCGCATTTGAACTTTCTTCAATAGATCGAAGATTAAACTCCCGGGGTATAGAACGGGCAGGGAAGTTTGCTTCAGCGGCCGGTTCCCTGGCTTTGAGTAAAGCCCGTATACCGGATCGTCCATCGGCCAGAGCAGAAGTAGGTTTCTATATGAATATTGCTCATGGCTCTACCTGGGCCGAACCTGAGCATATTCGTCCACTGCTTGAAAACAACTATCAGCTCGAACAGATAAATGTATTTCCCTTTATAGTTCCAAACTCAGTTACAGGCACCGTGTGCAGAGTACTCTCTCTTACCGGTTATAACAGCACGTTTTGCAACGGGCCCGGTGCAGGACTTCTGGGGCTTGGAATGTCGTGGCTGGCAGTGAGAAACAGGCATGCTCCGGCTTTGCTGTGCGGTTCTGTGGATGATCTTTCGGCTGATGGATTTTACGATTGTTTTCTATCGGAAATAGAAAATCCATCGAAAGTTACTGCCGGAGAGGGTGCTGCGATGTTTTTACTGGAACCCCTCTCCAGAGCAAAACAGAGGGGTGCAGAGCCAATTTGTGCCATCAAAAACGTCGAATTCTCTTTTGATCCCTCCTCCTCAGGGAGATCGGCTGGAGAATGTGCCGGAAAGGGTTTGGAAGAGCTGATCAGAAGGGCTGTAAGCGGTTCCGGGATTGGTCCGGAGAGAATCGGGGCGGTGTGTCTTAATTCCTGGAACGATATAGAGATGAAAGCTGCCAGATCGGCATTGGGAGATGGCTTTAAAGTGATCGATACCTCGCCGGTCACCGGGTTTGCTCCCGCCAGT
>CAYLVN010000480.1:0-2647 GCA_964387115.1 uncultured Fibrobacter sp. | reverse complement strand
CGTAGGAACTGATTTCAGCTTATAAATGAGGGAGTCTGCAGGGTTCAGATTCTCCAATAATGCAAACACATTAAAAAATGATGTATCCCCATTGGGCCTTACAAGAACCATGTATTTCATATCTGTGTTACCGGCAGAAATGGCTTCGGATATATTTCCGTATTTATAAAGAGAGCTGCCATTTGTTATGGCCCCCAGATTGTCGATAGAGATCAAAACAGTGTTGTTTTGCTTGAACTCGAAACTGCAATTAGTCGGAGAATTTAGAGCGAAGATGAAAAAACCTACAGCTTTATCTAAACCTGAATTTAGTGAATTACGGTATAAATAATGTGCCTGTGCGGATACGCCCTCCTGCCTGCCTGTGGCCACGGTAAGTGGAACACCAGAAGAGGAATCAATAAAAAGATTCCACCCGGAATTTATTCTCTCATCGCCAGATGCAGGACCTACTCTTTTCCCCGAAGAGCGTACTGCGACATAATATCTTGTGGAATCTTTGCAGGGGAATGAGAAGAGCACATTGCTGGAATTGATGGTACCGCTGATCCAGGTATCCCTCTGTTTATCTTTTCCAGCTTCAAAGGCCTTTTCAAGTGATATTGAAAGATCTGACACCAGCACAGCATGATACTTATAATCTGTGAAGGAATCACTGCGTACAGGCTCGATTTGAATTGTAACCTCATTACTTGAATTGACAGTTACACTCTCGATCTGAGGTGGTAATGGGCGAAGATAGTTTGTCTGTGAGATTACAGCACAAACGGCGGCAATAATAGACAGTGAAATTTTTGGGAAAAGATGCATTTGCTTACCCTTTTACATTTATAAATCAAAATATCTCATTTGTTCTTTGCTACCCGGAAACCTGTTTGACTATTCCGTTCGTGAACTGGACAACCACCCCTGTAAGCTGAGCGCATATTATTTGAATTTGAATAAAATGATAACCCACGTGTAATCTTATTATGAATCACATCATTAACAGGTCCTTTTGGGTTCAATCGCTCAGTTAAATAATTAGTTGATCTCCAATCATTTACCCACTCATAAACATTGCCGCACATATCATGTATTCCAAATCCATTTGGTTTTTTCTGCGCTACAACTTGTGTAGTAAGGCCACTAATTCCCCTGTGCCATGCAAATTCACCAGCAACATCATAAGTATTTCCCCAGTAGTATTCCGTTGTTGTTCCTGCCCTGCATGCATATTCCCATTCAGCTTCTGTGGGCAAACGGTAGCCGTCTTTGCTGTAGTCAATAACTAAATCAGAAAGAACACTACTGTCACCATAGTTACCTGTTATTGCAGAGTAGTAATACACTGTGTCAAGTCCATCCCGCTTACTCCTTGCATTGCAGTACAGAACAGCATCATACCAGTTCAGATACCACACCGGCTGTTTTGGCCCTACCTGTCCCTTGATGTACCCGGTATTTGATTCCCACGGTTTAACTTCCATAAGCGATATAAAATCAGCCTGGGTCACCTCTGTACTATCTAAATAGAAATCTGACAATTCTACCTCGTGTACAGGCGTTTCATTAGGCTCTCCCAGCTCCGATCCCATCATGAACACTCCACCGGTTATTGATTTCATACCCGGTGGTGGTGGTGGCGTGGCCGGCTTTGAAAGGTAAATGGTATTTATTGCAGCGATAGCCTGTGATACAGGAGTATAGAGGTACTTGCTTACAATGAGCGTATCTTCACCGGCAAAAATATGGGCGTGCGGGCGTAGATTCGTACTGGAGTTTAAAACAGAACTATTTGAAGAGGCGACGATCAGATGACCGGCACTTGAAACAACATTCATGATATAAACAGATGATTCAATGCTGATCTGAAGGACATAGAGAGAAGAAGACTTTAAATACGAATTAAGATCTACACTTCTTGACTGTGACTTTATTTTAGTAATCCTTGTTCCATCTGGTTTATAAATTTCTAATACAAAGAGAGGCTTTATAGAAAGAATATTTAAGATCCCATTGTGAAACGTGACCGGATTTGCCTGAATGTTTTTCGAAATCCCATATCTTACAGGGGAACCGGCAAATTCAAACCGTCCTTGCGCATCAGTTAATACAAGATCGCCTGTTGATTTGAGTGATACCAGCGCGTTCTGCAAAGGAGTATTGGTGCCCTGTTCCAGAACTGTACCGGTCTGAGCACCTGTTGTATTTGCGCATATCAATAGAAACATGCCTATTATAGTACATAGTCCTTTACCGGGATGGGAAACGTTAGATGTTAGTATTCTGCTCATTTTTCACTCCTGCTCCAGTTGCATGCACATCTACTCATTCCAGCTCAAATCGCACAAAAATTGTTCACTTCAATGCATTCGAAATACCTGTTAGATCCATCAACCCTGAACCACAGGAGTGGGAGAGATATGTGGTGGCTCATGAGATGAGATGTACAATGTAAATAGTTTTTGACATCATGGTTTTTCAATGTTTGCGGGAATGCTGGTGGGGTGCTCGGAGGTGAATTTTGGATAGTAAAGTCACCGTTTCACCCCAGAGATGAAATAAGAACTTTGGATTTTAGTCACTAAGTCATCTCTGGGGAGCTTCAGAGCAAGCCTTCAAAGAGAGTTCATTTATAGTTGGAGGCAGCTTAAGTCAATAAAGT
>CAYLVN010000479.1:1573-2671 GCA_964387115.1 uncultured Fibrobacter sp. | reverse complement strand
TACGGAGAGAACCCCTGGGATAGGAAGCTGCACAGAGAAATCGGTACCGTTAAAATGCTGCAGAGCCGGAACTCTTATTACATCGTACTCATCTGCAGGCTCATTTTCAAACGCAGGGGCAACGATAATCACCCTGTGACCCATTTTGCGATACTCTTCAGTAAAGGTCTCAACCGATCTTTCAACACCGCCGATAAAAGGAAGGTAAGTGTTGGTCATCATCAGAATATTCATGTTCACCCATCGCTTGATAATTCATACCAGCTTTTCCCTTTCTGCAAAGATTGCGGTTCACAGAAAGGAAATGCTATCACTATTTGTGGTTGCTCTCCTTTGTGCCAGTCCGCCTCCCAGCTCACTTTACATCCGCCTTTTTCGTCTTTGTCAATAGAAATAGACACAGGACCAAAGGAGGTCGGCGCAGGCCCAAACCGCATTGATCCACTGTCAAGGATTTCTTTTGTAATTCCGGAACAAAGCATAAGCTTTCCGTTCTCCTCTTCCTCCCTTAAAAAGCAATTTCTCAAAATAAGAGTCCACTCTGCTGCCGCCCACACATGCTGCCCATCACCCATACAGCCGGTCTTGAGCTTCGGATGAATCGCTTCGGGCCACTGACCGGTCGGTGATGCCAGGTTTGCAATGGCATTCATAAGCCTTGAGAACCGCAGATCATGTCCCCGCATAAGCACCTGTGCAATGTGCAGTGAGAGATAGGGGTTTATTCCTGAATGACTGATATCATGGTAGAAAGCATCATCCACCAGACAATTATCAAAAAGGTAGCTTGCGGTCAGAAGGAGCCTCTTGTCGTTTTCACCCCACAGCCCCAGGGGATACCCCGCAGCCAGAGATCCTACCGCTCCACTGTCCGGACGCCTGAAAGGCGAGGCGGGCATGATTGGACGCCTCGAAGGGCCTGCTACTTTCGCCAGACTTTCTTCAATTGACTTTAGAAAATCGATCGCCTGGTTATAATAATAAGCCGCATTGCCGGTTTCACCGGCTCTGCCAAGCATCCATGATGCCGCCTTAAGACCCGCAACACCCCAGAAATCATCCCAGTAGTAGTAGTCATTTGGTCCCAGATGCTCAGCG
>CAYLVN010000479.1:0-1530 GCA_964387115.1 uncultured Fibrobacter sp. | reverse complement strand
CATAAAGCTGCCCGTCCTCTTTTGGAAGCCTCTTTTTTATGATCCACTCGGCCCCCTTTACAATTGCCTCTTTCCAGGCAAGAGGAGGTTTGGTTCCGCTCACCTGACAGTACCGTCCCATGGCCCAGAGCGCCTCTCCGTTTGAATCCCACTCTCCCTCCTGGGAGAGGAAATAGCCGGAAGAGTTCTGGCGATGAAAAAAACTGTTTATAATCCGCTCTGCTCTGGACTGAAGTCCGCAGAGAAGAAGCGCATTTACGATAAAGGCTGCATCCCTGAACCAGAATCTTTTATATGTATAGGGTCCGGCATAACATTCCTGCGGCGAGTGAAGGACAATGGTGTGCAAGGCGGTATTGTACAGGTCCTCAAAGCGACCAAAGGGTATCTGCGCACGGCAACACCCCTCAAGACCCTGTCTCCAGATCTCAGCTGTCTTTGTCGAAACCGGAAACACTGTTTTCTTTTTTTTATGGTCAAGCGGGACATGAATCATGACCTGCTTTTTCTGTCCGGCAGCAATATTATACCCCGCCATCGCCGTGGCCATTCCTACCTCACAGTGAACGGAACGCTCCCTGGAGACCTCCGATGAGCCGATCCAGTGATAGACATCACCCCGCTGATAATTAGAGAAGCGGTACTTATCGGGTTTACAGTTAAAGACTACCGGACTCTTTTTATTTACACGCCACCCGTCGTCTGCATGAAATATCGATATGTCATGAACAAAGCTAATACCCTCAGGATTGTAAGGACGAAGTGCTATCACCAAGAGACCGTTTTGGGAACTCTCAACAGTGTAGTCGATACCGCATGAGGGCGCCCCGTTAATGAGAACCGATTCTACCCGGGTCTCCAGAGAGAGGTCCCCTTTTCTGCAGCGGGTGGTCACCACAGCTGAGCCGCTGCACTCTAAAATCTGCTCACCCTCTGTCTGCCTTGATGGAATAAGCCTCTGCCCGTCTGCACCAATTACCCACCCGTCAAGGGACCAGCTGTCAAAAAAGGGAGTTATAAGCCCCCTGGGGTCAACAAGGGGCAACTCCTCAAAACCGGGAATCCCTGTTGCGGTCCAGTTTCGATGGGTCAGGTTAATATGGGTCATGGAGAAAGCACGGGGTATAAAGGAGGGATCTTGAGGGTCAAATTGCCTCTCAACCCAGTAGGGCCATACCCAGTCGAGGTTGTGCTGAATAACCTGACTGTTTATGAGTCCACGGGAATGAAGCACTGCCCCTGCACGCATGAGCTCCACAGGTGCCCACACCTCAGAGGGCTGAGAGAATCTGTTAAAAGCTGACAGCAAAATGACAGGGTCAACAAACCCCTTTGCCCGCGCAGCCCTCTTTACCATAAATTTCCATGGAAACCACTTTAGCCACATCACCCATCCCCCCTTATGCAGTTTTTGGAGCAACAGTGGTGCCATGGATCGGGGTTTTGAGTTTTTCTCACCCCAGAGATGAAATAAGAACTTTGGATTTTTAGTCACTAAGTCATCTCTGGGGAGCTTCAGAGCAAACCTTC
>CAYLVN010000478.1:0-2675 GCA_964387115.1 uncultured Fibrobacter sp. | reverse complement strand
TTATGCATCCGGAAAGAAATGAAGTGCATTTGTATCTTGAAAAAGTAAAATCTGACAATTTTTTTATGCTCATGGAATATGTGCAATCAGCCCTGAGTCCCGGGTGCAAAAGGCGGGTTATAATAAAAAAAAGGTGAGAGCATCCCGCACTCACCCAATCTGGTAAAATTATCTTAAACCTGAAAAATCCTTTTACCTCATCAACGTTCTTGAGATCACCTGAGTTCCTTTATCTCCTTCAAGACGCAAAAAGACGATCTCCCGGTTGCTGTTGCTGAAAGAAAGCGTCCTTGTTTGCGGGGATATTTTCCCACTCTGAATGCTGCGGCCGTTGAGATTTACAAGAGAATATGACTTAAAACCGTGCGATACCGGAAGCACAGTTTCAAAACCGTTTTTCGTTGAATTCACCTTTATGGAGGAGATTACCGCTCTCTCTGTCCTCTTTTCAATAGGCGTGCCACTGAAAGTAAGTACAAAGTAATCAACATTAAGGGCGCCATTGTAATTAAGGGTTATTGTAGTCTGGCCGGCCTTCAGTTCCACAGCCTGAGATAAATTATGCATTGCATACTGCTGCCAGTCACCTGTATTGGGAAACGTTACGGTCCCGGCATCTTTTCCTCCAACAGAAACACCGAAAGATGCATTGTCAACGCCTGTGGCGACTCTGAATTTAAAAGTGTATTCTCCTGATTTTGGAACACTCACCTGGTATGTTGTTGAATAGCCGGATTCGATGTAACCGATATTGCTGTATGAACCATTATTTTCAACTACAAGGTTTGCACCGTTTTTACTTGTAAAGCTTTCCGCCTCAACTTTGAGTGAATCAACTTTTGCTGTATCGGTAAATGTCGCGGTAACGGTCTGATTTGAATTCATTGTTACACTTACAGTGCTGCTGGTTCCAGAAGCTCCACCGCTCCAGGAACTGAATTTGCTCCGTCCGGCTGCAGGATTTGCGGTCAGATTTACGACTGTTCCCTTTGTATACGTTGCCTGATCAGGGTTTTTAGTAACAGTGCCCGATCCTGTGACCTGTATTGTGAGTGTAAACTCATTTGTCGGGATCTGTTTAAAAGCGGGGGTAACATTCTTATTGGCGTTCATGGTTATTGAAACTGTAGCATTGGTGCCGGAGGCATCACCGGACCACTTGTCAAAAGCATAGCCGCTCTGAGGCGTAGCGGTAAGGGTCACCTGCTCCCCTGAAGAGTAGCTTGTTTTCTGCGGAGAGGCGGTAACTGTTCCACCTGTTGTGTTGGCAATAGTCAAAGTGAATCCAGAAGGTTCGCTGCTGCCAAAACATTTGACAGTCTGGGAAGCAAGAGAGGTTTTGAGATTGTTAATAGTGGATCCCCAGTTGGCATTTGGACTCTTCTGGGTAATCGCACAAACTCCATCTGCAATACGGGCCTTCAAATTATTCACATCATCCCAGGTTGGATCGTGCCCTGTGCTTCCACCACCTACTCCGTAACCGTCATCGGCGATAATCGGTTTCCCTGATGCTGAAACTACCCCTGCCCAGGTAACATTGTTACTGTTGTCCATCCTGATACGGGCATTTCCTGCTTCTGTGCGGCCGCCGGATGTGTGCATGAAGGTGAATTTCGAAAGATCAAAAGACTTGATATACGCTTCCTGGTTATTGTTCCAGGGTGAAATGTCCAGTGAAAAAAGAGCTTTCGGCAAATGCTTTTTAACACAGGCAATCATCTCATTCATATAGGATGATGCATCACTGAAACTCAGCTTCACATTCTGGTTGCCCGAAAAATACTGGTAATAGTCCGGTTCCATCAGAAAAACACACGGCTTGTCGGTTCCATATTTAGAAGCTATCCCCTGGGCATAGTTTTCATACCTGCTCTTGACCGTATTAAAATTTGACTTCAGCCAGCCTGCCCCTTCGGTTGTCAGCCTTCCGCCTACATCCCCGTCACCAAGACCCGATGCTTTCGCTATGATATAAGCATAAAAGACAGCCGTTTTGTTGTTGTCTTTGCAGAACTTGGCCATGTCTCCGTGCCAATATTGGTTGAATGAGGGATCATTCAGCCAGATCGTTATATAATCCGCTGATTGTACAGCACTTGCATTCTTATTTGTATTGACAAAATCCCAGTCCGTACCGAAAGCGAACTCACAAGATTTCAATTCAGCGAATGTGTTAAAAGCAAAAATGAAAAGTAAAACTGCAAAAAAATGCTTCCTCTGCATAGATAAACTCCACGAATTTTTAAGATTAATGGTTATATAAAATAATGTTCAGAGTAAGATTTAAACTTCAAAAAGATTCAATAATATAATGTACAGAGCATGTAATATATAGTTTGTAATCTTTAGAATTGTTACAGTTCACATTTTTCCGGATTTAGGCCATTTTTCTGAAAAAAACATTCTCAAAAGAGATCAAAATAGTTAATAACTATCTTCATAAATCCCTGACTCCTTCAGAATTCTCATTTTAAGGTTAAAGGTTTCCCCGGGGGCAAGTATTAGTAATAAAGGAATTTCTGGAAGAGGGTGCCCCAATACAAACAATTCTTAAGAATGAAGATTTTATGGAAGAGGGGGTTCCCAATACAAAATTTCTTAAGAATAAAGACTTTTGGAAGAGGGCGTTCCCAATACAAAATTTCTTAAGAATAAAGACTTTTTGGAAGAGG
>CAYLVN010000477.1:0-2694 GCA_964387115.1 uncultured Fibrobacter sp. | reverse complement strand
GGTTTACTTTAACTCGGTACAGAAAACTGTCTCATCAATATAGTCAGAGAGGGCATACAAGATGAATTATTGACGTTGGTCTTGGCACTAAGTCATCTCTGGGGAGGCCCGTAGCAGAAAGATTTAAAAAACCGAAGGTTCACCAAACTGGTGACACATCAAGATTTGTGAAAGCCTTTATACGCAAGGAATAATTTCAATTTGTCCCCGATCCGGGAACAAGTCTGGCACCTGCTTCAGCACACTAGAACGCAGACAGTACATGCCACTGATAGGGATAACTCCGGATAACATCCTCGAGAATACCTGTAATCTCTTTTACCATCCCATCAAAGCCACCTGAACTCTGGATTTTTTTACAAAAGAGTTTCAACGTCCCGCTATCCTTTACGCAGTAAGCCACATATACAGGTATTCTTTTTTGCAGTGCATAATCGACAAGATTCAAAGGCATGCGAACCCGTTTCCCAAAAAGCCTTGTGTCAACCCCCCCACTCCCCACATTTCTATCACAAAGAATCCCAAGCGGTTTTCCATCACGAAGTACCTTCAGAATCTGTTTGGGGTTATCATGCGGGAGAGTATTTATGTGGTGCTGAAGCCTTCTGGTTGTGAAGTAGTCAGCCAGAAACTGTGGACGCAGCCTTTCGGCAATTACATTAAAATCAGCTCCCAGACTCTGAAATAAAGCATTGCCGAAGACCTCGAAATTTCCAAGATGAAAAGTAACACCAAGAAAACAGCGCTCCTTTGGAGGGAAATCCGGACCACAAATTCTCTTCTTTGCACTGTTCCAGAAATCAGTCACTCCCGGGAGTTCTGCCCAGTACTTTCCGTATTCTGTAAATACTTTCAGCACTTCGCCTGATGATGGCTTACGGGTGAGAATATGTGAGAGATTCTTCCTGACGGCATTTCTCTTTGAGTAAAGAATAAGGAAGGCAAACAGCGAGAGTGAATCGGTTAGATAATAGCGGAAGTGCACAGGAAGCCTTGATGAATAATCGAGCAGCTTTAGAAATAAAATCTTTATCAGCCCCGCAAAGTATTCAGTTTTACTCCTGATGATCATAACATTTCTCAGTCAGCCCCGCAGGGACTGTTATTGTAGTATAGATATTTTCTATAGAATCAATTATGCTGGACCATCCATATTTCTGCGATTCCATTCTGTTTATCTCTGAAAACCCGCGACGCAGATCTTCGGATTGAAGCAGTTTACCGATATGTAAAGCGATATCCTGAGGATCCTCCGGATTGACCAGATAGCCATTTATATCGTGCTGCACAATTTTACGGTAACCCTCATTATTCCCGGCAACAATCGGAAGACCGGCGGCCATTGCCTCTACAAGCACTATTCCAAAACTCTCTCCATAAGAGGCCGGTGAACAGAAAACATGAGCCGTGTTATAATACTTTGGCAGCTCTTCAAACGGTACTTCACCTGTAAATATGACCTTGTCAGCGGCTTCACGTGGAACTCTGCTTTTGTAATATGGAGTCAGCACACCATTTCCAACTACCAGAAGACGAAATTTCCGTGATGTGTATTCTGTGATGTAGGGAATGCTCTTTAAAAGTGTAGTTAATCCCTTTCTGGGTTCCAAACGCCCCACAAACAGTATATTCATCACCCCGTCATCAAACCTGCGCACCTTTTCATTTACCTGTGAGAATCGGGTGATATCGACTCCATTAGGAATGACTGAGTACTGACCCGGGAGAATCGGCTGAACGAAATCTTTTGAGGCTGCAGATACAGCTATACGCGAATCAAAGCATTTTTTATACCTGCTGAAGAAAAATTTCAATCTGCGGACAAGAAACCGCTCAGCCCCCCCTCCGCAGGCATGAAAAGTGCCGACAACCAAAGGCACATCCTGATTATTCTTCTTACGGCTCATGATACAGCCCAGAAATGTCAGACCAAGCACACAAAACAGCGGCTGATGCAGATGAACAACATCAAAAGCCTCTTCGGTGAGTATTTTATTTACAATCCCCCTGCCATTGAACAGAATCGGGACCTTTACAATTGATCCGTTCAGCAGAAGCGGAATCGGGTATCCTATACGGATCAGATCTTTACGCTCCTTAAGAACCCCTCTGCCATCAAACGGAGCAATCAGTCTGACATCGTGCCCCCGACGTTTCAGTTCTCTGTATTGATAGTAAACATGCTCAGTTATTCCACCGTACCAGGGATAAAAATAGGATGAAACGATTCCGATTTTCATAATAGCACATCCCTGCCAGTAACAGCGTTTTTTCTTGATTCTGCATCCAGGGGTTGAGCCTTTTTATACAAAAGAGATTCATGAAGAAGACTCAGTCCACCACCGATTATTACAGGAATCCCCTGTATTGCCTGAAAAATTATGGAAAAAGTAAGCGCTTTGGGCTTTGCAACAGAAAACAGAGAAAGAGCAATTATACTGAATACCTGAAATGTACCAATGTTTCCTGGAGCAAGCGGAATAATCAACCCAAGGTTTATAATCAAAAGCACTATACTTGAACCTGCAATATCGATAGAAATATCCAGAGCTGCAGCAGTAAGCCAGACCATCATTATCTGCACAAGCCAGGAAAGCAGTGAGAATGAAAGTATCTTTACAGCATCGGAAAAGTTGTGCATCGCTTTTGTTCCGGCTAAAAACAGATCGACACCTCTGCTCACAGAAATAGCCA
>CAYLVN010000476.1:0-2701 GCA_964387115.1 uncultured Fibrobacter sp. | reverse complement strand
CCCTGATCCGGGTGCATAAGTCAAGTATTAGATAAAAATCAATAATTTAAGAAACAAAAGATTAAGAGAACAGGTGAAAAAGAGTATACACACAAGCGGAGATTCCCGGTAATGAACCTTGGCGTAGAAATTGGCAAAATGGTACTTCCCAATCCTGTCGGAGTAGCATCAGGCACTTTCGGGTACGGCAGTGAATATGAGAAACTGATTGATCTTTCCAGGCTGGGTGCGATTTACACCAAAGCAGTGACCCTCAAGCCCCGCCCGGGTAATGACATTCCACGGATAATCGAAACACCTGCCGGAATACTTAACTCCATAGGTCTGGCCAATGTTGGTGTAGAGCTTTTTCTGAAAGAGAAAGTCCCCTACCTGGAAAAACTCCCCTGTGCTTTGATTGCAAATGTAGCCGGATCAACTCCGGATGAGTACTGTGAGGTTATATCCAGACTCGAGGCCAGTGACTCAATCTGGGGATACGAGATAAACATCTCCTGTCCGAATGTAAAACACGGGGGGATGGCGTTTGGAACCGATCCGGTTCAGACTGGAAAGTTGACAAACAATCTCAGGAGTCTGACCTCCAGGCCCCTTATCCTCAAACTCTCCCCAAATGTAACCGATATCACTGTGATTGCCAGAGCGGCTCAGGATAATGGTGCCGATGCAGTATCGTGTATCAATACACTTGTCGGTATGGTGATCGATACAAAAAACAAGCGTCCGGTCCTGCCTATGAAAACCGGAGGACTGTCCGGTCCTGCAATTCGTCCTGTAGGTGTTGCGATGACATACAAAGTAAGCCGGGCAGTTTCAATCCCGGTTATCGGCATTGGAGGAATTCTCAGCGCCGATGATGCCATTCAGTATCTGCTTGCAGGAGCATCTGCGATTCAGGTAGGTACAGGCAATTTTATCGACCCCGCAACCGCATCCAGGGTTCTTGACGGGATAGTTCAGTATGCAAAAGAGCACAAAATTGAACGTACAAGCGATTTTCATTCTTTTCTGGATTAGGGATTCAATCGTAACATGCCAAAATCTCTACAGGAAATGTCCAACGAAGAACTCTGGGAGCTGTTTCCCATCATTATCTCTGAGCATGACCCGGAGTGGAAAAACAGGTATCTGGCGGAGAAAGTTCTGATTGAGAAAAAAATCGGTGACGATATTACCCGGATTAATCATATCGGAAGTACAGCCATTGAAGGCTTGTTGTCCAAGCCTACTATCGATATACTCGTGGAGATCAGAGTCAAAGCTGATACTGATAAACTGATTAAGGCGATGGTTGAATCAGGTTACATTTTTTCACCCCAGCCTGAAAACCCGGCTCCTCACATGATGTTTTTAAAGGGATACACAACAGAAGGTTTCAGGGGACAAGTATTCCATGTACACGTACGATACAGTGGAGACTGGGATGAGCTTTATTTTAGAGATTTTCTTGCTGTTCATCCCGATACGACACAAGAGTACGGCAAATTAAAGCTCAAACTTAAAGAATGTTTTGAACATGACAGGGATGGGTATACAGAAGCTAAAACGGTATTTGTGAAGAAATATTCAGAACTGGCCAGAAGAGAGTTTGGTGCCAGATACAAGCCACAGCTGTAACATACTCCTCACATTCAGAGTTCGTCCCGTTAGTGGCGGGCATATATTAACCATCTCACAATATAAAGCATCCGAATATCTTTTAAATTGTACAATGTCAAATATGACAAACAGTATGTATGGAATTGAGTTACGCCCGGGGATTCTATTTAAACATACAAGGGCAGAAGAACTTCTGCCCTCTGTCATCTGGTAGAGGGCGTTCCCTCTTTCACTCCAGCCCGTCGAAGACGCCGGTCTTCCACTATCACCCCGTGTTGTCCACCAGTTGTAAAGGCAGGAAATTTTATCACATTTTTAAACGTCTTTGCGGCTGCACTGGCGAACTGGAGGTAGATTAAAACTTTATTATAGCCTTTAAGAAAAAGATGTTTAGTCACGCGTCTTTTCCGCCGCCGGCAGGCTTCCATCTCACAGCAGAATTCATCTGAAATAGTTATTTTTCGAGGAAAATTGACTATTTCTACATACTTTTATGAGACGTTCAATATTTGTACTCACTCGGATTCTTCACCGGTGGCAGATATGCTGAGACTGAGGTGTTTTACTCCCACAAGCGCCTTAAGAGTGGAGGAAAGGCGTTCAACATCCCGGGCTTTTCCTCTTACAGCAATGACTTCCAGACAATAGTGGTGATCGAGGTGAACATGCTGGGTTGAGAGAATGGTGCCCTGAAAGTCATGTTGGATGTCAAGCATTCTGTTTACAAGTTCTCTCTTGTGATGGTCGTAAGTCATTACTATCGCACCTGCGACCACTCCTCCTTCAGTCCATTTTTTCTGAACCAGCTCTTCACGTATCAGGTCACGGATGGCTTCGGACCGGTTCTGATATTTACGAGACTTGATATGCTTATCAAAGGCATCAATTAAATTCTTTTCAAGAGATATTCCGAATCTGTATAATTCGCTCATTGAGAAACAGACTCCTTTTAATCAGTTTTTTGCACCCGTTCAGTTCATTTGACTGCTCAAGGTGCACAAAACCAGATTAGATGTTTTTTAATAACCTATATTAAAATAACATTTTTCAAGCTGACAGGCGGCTACAAAACAGTTTAAATAGAAAGGCTTCAGATGAAAAA
>CAYLVN010000475.1:0-2719 GCA_964387115.1 uncultured Fibrobacter sp. | reverse complement strand
GAATACTTTGAAAATATGGTATTCTTCAATGAGGCTTCTTCTGTTGAAGAGCGTGCGATGTTTTTCGAGAGAATGGTAGCCTGTCAAAAAATAAAAGCCAGTATCGTTGACAGCACCAGGTATGAGTTTTACCAGAAATGGTATTACAGCGCTGTGCGGTCGCTTATCTCTTTGGGGAAATTCAGTGATAATGAGAGTGACTGCCGGAAAATAGCGAAAATCTTAAACCCGCGAATTCGCCCTGAAGAAGCTATGCGGGCACTTTCTGTGCTCCAGCGGCTGGGCTTCATACGTAAAAATGACGAGGGGATTTTTGAGTTGGTTGATGCGGTAATAACTACCGGTGTACTGAAGCCTGATGCCAATGTCACCGCTTTAAATGTGATAAATTTTCAGAAAGAGATAACTGCACTGGCCAACGATGCTCTTGACCGGTTCGGAACCGGACTGATTAACCTCTCTACTCTCACACTTGGAATTTCTGATGCAAGCGTAAAGGTGATCAAAGAAGAACTGGCGGCAGTCAGGGACAAAATCGCATCGATAGCGGGAAATGACGCCGGGGCCGACAGAGTATTTCAACTGAATATGCAGTTTTTTCCCCTGTCCGAGAGTTGCCGGGGTAAGGAGGCTGAGGATGAATAGCGGAATTCGTCCTGTGGCTTTAGTGATGAACCTGTTGTTTTTAGCAGTGCTGTCCTGTACGACACCTGTTCAACTGACAGAAGGTAACAGCTCAGAAACAGTAATTGGCCGTGTGGTTAAAAGCGACGGCTCTCCAGCCTGTTCTACTATAGTTGTGCTGTATCCGGCAGATCATGATCCTGAAGCTTCTCTTTCAGATGTGAAAATACCCGCCGACACAACCGATTCAGACGGTAATTACCGGATAGCGGCTCCGGATTCCACTGAGGATTACTCTATCGTCGCAACAGATCCGCAATCAGGCGACAGGGCACTTCTTACCGGCATCACCGTAAACGGGGAAACAACAAGCGCTCCGGATGCAGTACTGTCATTGCCCGGAGCAATCAGGGTAGCCATACCGGAATCATCTGTCGGCGGTTATGCGTATATCCCGGGTACCGGTATCTCCGCAAACGTAAACAGCAGCGGAATGATAACTCTCGATAAGGTTCCGGCAGGAACAATACCTGCAGTCAAATATGTTTCCGGAACCTCATCAGAAGTTCTTATATCGGGTATCGAGGTTATCTCTGGTGACACGGCCATCATCCCCTATCCGCAATGGCGTTATTCCATCAGAGCGTACCTTAACACCACCGTATCGGGTGCGGGTATTACTGGTGATCTTACCGATTTTCCGATCCTGATAAGATTAACAGAGAATATGTTCGATTTTTCACAGGCACAGACACATGGTGAAGATCTCCGTTTCTCAGATGCCAACGGAAACCATCTGACCCATGAAATTGAACTGTGGGATGCGGTAAAGAATATCGCTGCGATATGGGTTCGTATTCCAGTTGTTTTCGGCAATGATGACAGCCAATATATAGTCATGCATTGGGGAACTTCCGGTTCCAAAGTCTCATCATTTTCAAACAGTGCCGCGGTTTTTGATACTCTGGCCGGATTTCAGGCCGTGTGGCACCTTTCCGGAAGTGGAAACGATACCGCATTCGATGCAACCGCAAACAGATTTCACGGAACACCTTTCAACATGAATCTTTCCTCAGCGGTTGAGGGCGCCACCGGCTACTCACGCTATTTCAATGGAAAATCAAGTTACATCACAATCCCGGGAAGCGCGTCGGGGAATCTTGACATAGCTCAAAACAGTGACTACTCTATGTCGCTCTGGGCATACGCCGACACGATCGATACACTCTGGCATGCTCTGGCAGGTAAAGGGCACGAACAATACTATTTGAAACTGAAATGCTATGCTAATGGAAAAGGAACCTGGGAATTTGTGGAGTATCAGGATAAACAGGGTTGGGCATTTACCGAAGATTCAATACCTCCTTCTCCGGGAGCGAAAGAATGGGTGTATTTGACGGGTGTAAGATCAGGAACTGAGCAGTATCTCTATATCAATGGTGTCATGGTAAACGATTCGACACCTCTTATGGCCGGGGATTACCCGAGAATCAGCACAGATGACTTCACGATCGGTAAACACGCCCGTCAGGTGACTATTCCCGGAAATGAAGGATGGTGTTATTTCCGCGGGAAAATCGATGAGGTACGGGTAATGAGTACTGCTGTCAAAGCAGATTGGATACGGCTCTGTTATATGAACCAGAAAGCAGAGGATAAGCTGGTGGAGTTCAGGTAAATCATGTGAAATTCTACGACACGTTCTGGTACCTGGCCAAAAATCGGAATAGCAATCTAAACAGGTAAACGAAGCGGGTTGAGAGGTAATAAAAAAGACCGCCGGTTACGGTCCCGGCAAGGAGGAACCGGCAGTCAGGCATAACGGCTCATGGCCAGGCCATTGCCGTTTTCTATTGTAATTAAAATACAATGTTTGATGATAACAAGTCACATTTAACAGCAAGGGAGCAGGTGTTATGAAGAAAAAAGGATTGCCTCGAAGCAGCCTGTTGCGTGTTATTGCCGTAACAGCTTTGGTAATTTTACCGTCGTATTTCAGCAGGGCATGGGCTCTGAGTATTACATCTTACACTCAGGAGAGTGACGGGATAAAGTGTATATGTAATACAGGAATCATGAAGGTAAAGATATGCCG
>CAYLVN010000474.1:0-2722 GCA_964387115.1 uncultured Fibrobacter sp. | reverse complement strand
GAAAAATCTGAAAAATCAGATGAATGCAGAAACCATGGATGATGTCTTTTTTCTTCTTGCCCGAAAAGCAAAACGGAAGACGGGTTAAGATGAAACTATTTTTGTCATTTGTTCAGAAAGAATTTTATCATATCTTCCGGGACCGTCTCACTCTCTGGATACTGCTTGGCCTCCCGGTACTGATGCTCTCACTTTTCGGCTTTGCAATCACAACAGAAGTCAAAAACACCAGAATGGCCGTTTATGACCCATCAAGGGATGCCGCAACACTGGAAATTATAAATAAGCTCCGGGCAAATGAATACTTCGTTTTTTCACGTTTTCTTAACAGTCCCGATGAAATAGAGACAGTGTTTAAAACCGGTGAAGCAGGTCTTGTTGTTGTGTTCAGTGAAAGATTCTATGAGAACATGCTGCACACCGGTGATGCCAGAGTGCAGCTCATAACTGATGGTACCGATCCAAACACAGCGACTACCCTTAATAACTATGCTGCAAACATAATCGCTTCTTATCAGCAGGAACTCACAAATAACACTGTCCCTTATCAGATCGTACCGGAATTGAAACTGCTTTACAATCCACAAATGAAGGGAGCGTACAATTTTGTTCCTGGTGTAATGGGCATGATCCTGATGCTGATCTGCGCCATGATGACATCAATTGCAATAGCGAGGGAAAAAGAGAAGGGTACGATGGAAGTGCTGCTGGTTTCACCCATGAAACCGATCGTTATTATTCTCTCTAAAATCGTTCCATATTTGACTCTTTCACTGGTAAACCTGGTCACGATACTGCTTATGTCAGTGTTTGTGCTGAAAGTGCCAATTGCGGGAAGTCTCTCTGTTCTGGTCACACTTTCACTGGCGTTTATATTTGTTTGTCTGGCACTTGGTCTCCTTATTTCAACGATGGTCAAGACTCAGCTTGTTGCCCTGCTTATTTCCGGCATGGTGCTGATGGCACCGATAATTCTTCTCTCCGGCATGATCTTTCCTGTTGAAAATATGCCCTGGTTTCTACAGATTTTATCGAATTTGATCCCTGCCCGCTGGTATATACTTGCCAATAAGAAGGTAATGATAAAAGGGCTGGGTTTTGATTCGATCCGGACGGAATTACTTATTCTGGGCAGTATGGCTATTTTGCTGATAGCTGTGAGTTTGAGAAAATTCAAAAACAGGCTGGAATAGCTTTATGTTAAAGTTTTTAATCGAAAAAGAGTTCAAACAACTCAGGCGTAATAAATTCCTGCCAAAAGTGATCATTTTATTTCCTTTAATGGCACTGCTGATCCTGCCGCTTGCGGCAAACTTCGAGGTTAAAAATATCAATCTCACTGTTGTCGACAACGATCATAGCAGCTACTCCTCGCGACTTGTAAATAAAATCATCTCTTCGGGATATTTCAGACTGACAAATGTCTCTACAACCTACAAAGATGCTCTTCGTGCGGTTGAACTGGACAAGGCAGATATAGCACTTGAAATTCCGGCTGATTTTGAATCAGATCTTGTAAGAGAGAAATCTGCGTCTGTAATGATCTCTGCCAATACTGTCAACGGTACTAAAGGAGGGCTGGGAAGTGCGTTTCTAATGAGCACTATAAGGGATTTCAGCAGTGATATCCGGACCGAATGGCTGCAGCCCGGCGATCAGACAGCTGTCCCATCCTTTACGATTCTTTCCCAGTTCCGCTATAATCCCCTTTTGAGATATCCGGTTTTTATGGTACCGGCAATAATGGTAATGATGATGGCCATGATTTGCGGTTTTCTTCCGGCACTGAATATTGTAAGTGAAAAAGAAAACGGCACAATCGAGCAGATAAATGTAACTCCAGTCAGAAAATTTACATTCATTTTGTCTAAACTTATCCCCTACTGGATTATCGGGTTTATTGTTCTGACAATCTGTTTCGGGGTTGCCCTGTTAGTCTATGGTCTCAAACCTGCCGGAAATTTGCTGACCATCTATTTGTTTGCGTCAATATTCGTTCTTGCCTTTTCCGGTTTTGGTTTGACAATCTCCAATTTTGCGACCTCAATACAACAGGCGATGTTCCTGATGTTCTTTTTTGTGATTACCTTCATATTTCTCAGCGGACTCTATACACCAGTCTCAAGTATGCCCCAATGGGCTCAGGCGATCAGTATCATAAGTCCTTTGAAATACTTCATTCAGGTCATGCGATCGGTTTATCTCAAAGGCAGCGGTTTCAGCGAACTCATAGTTCCCTTCTATGCATTATGCGGCTTTGCCCTGTTTTTCAATGCGCTTGCCGTCATAACCTACAAAAAAAGTGCCTGAAAATTGCTGGATTGTTGAGCTGATCCAGAACTGCGCCAAAGTTATTTCATAAGCTCTGAGGGTTGACTTTCAGAATCAATCTTTGTTATAATCTTTTTAAGCACGTTTACCACAAGGGGGACTTATTTTGCATGCGATAACCGAAAAACTGCAATTGCATCTATCCCTTTCATTTCAGATGCTGGAAAATGTCATTGAATCATGTCCTGATACATTCTGGGTAGCACAGGAGGAAAACGAATCTATCTGGAAACGGGTACTGCACACTCTGGAAAGTATCGATCACTGGATGGTTGATTTTTCCGACTATCATTACAAGTCTCTTTTTGATGCATACACGGCAGAGATGGATCAGACATGCTCTTCTCCACCCCTTTCAAAGAAAGAATTGTTGTCGTACAAAGATCTCCTT
>CAYLVN010000473.1:0-2731 GCA_964387115.1 uncultured Fibrobacter sp. | reverse complement strand
AACGGGAAACTGGCGATGGACCTTGGGGGGATACATACATCTCAGTCCGGCGCAATAGACCTGGATGAGATTGCCGCCGAATATGGATTGGTTGAAGGGGGAAGATATCCGTTTGACTTTTTTTATGCTGAGCGACATACATCCAATAGCACAATACAGGTTTCGACAAACCTTTTTACCCCGCCTGCAAATCTTCGTCTTTATTCCAAGCCCGGGGCTCCCGATGTAGGTGATAATCTTCCGATTATGGGAACAGATACTATTGCCGCCGGCCAGCCTTACAGTGTTTACGCACATGTGTTTGACAGCACTGTCTGGAAACCGGAATGGGACAGTCTGGTTACATGGAGAGTTACAGATCCTGAAGGAAATGTCTCTATTCTTTCTCAAACCGGGGGTGTGATTCAGATTCTGCCCTCATTGGCTTTCGGGTCAGTTACGCTGACTGCAACTTTCAAGAAACCCGATAATCCAATTGCCGCTGAAGCATCAACATCGGTAAGCTTCTATATCGGTCCCGGCAAACCGCATCATATTACAATTCAGACGACTCCCGATATTATCTTAACGACTGATAACAGTCTGCAGACACTGAATCTTCCAGAAGACCAGGTGAGTGCGACTCTTTATGCGGTTGTGCGTGACAGCCTTGGTAATTTTATCCGTTTTGCTGAAAATGCAGTATGGCAGAGTAAAAATCCTCAGGTTGCAACCGTGACGCCAGCGCAGGGTCGTGCTTATGAGGCGCTTGTTGAAAAAAAGAACGCCGGAGTTACTCAGGTAAGTGTTTCTGAATCAGGGTTGCCCTCTGCCGTGGTTGAGGTCAGCGCGCAGATGATTCAAATAGGACTGCAATCTGCGATCACCAGGGATATGGATGGTGATGGTTATATTGACAGAATAGATATTGCTTTCGACAGAGATCTTGAAATTCCGAAAGAGATGATCTCTCTTTTCCGGGTTGTTAACGATGGCGTCAAATTCACAATTGACAGTGTCGGTGGCGGCAGCGGAAAATCTTTCAGGTTATACATAAAAGAACGGACCGACGGAGAACTGCAGACTGACTGGACGCCTCTATTGTCAATTGGACCCGGAACCGATATAACGCCGGTCCAGAATTTTCTCTGTACAGACGGGATAGGCCCGACTGTCAATAAAGCGGTTTATTTCCCCGGTGCTTTAAGATCCGGGCAGAATGCAAATGGAACACCTGATACTATCATGGTTACTATCAGTGAACTCTCTAAATGGCCTGCCAATCCCGATCCTGATCGGATTTTCCGTTATTACAGGGGCACTAAACCGATTTCTGATGCGTTCTCTTCGATGATCATAAAAGATGACAGCACGGCGATCCTGGTGGTATCGGCAAATATCAGCGTTGAAACGGACCGGGACAGCTTGCAACTGTCGTCTTCCAGTGGTCTGACCGACCGTATTTCCAATGATCCGCTTGAAAACGGGCGTAAGGCCTCGATAGATTGGGGGAACGTAAGTATTGTATATATCCCCAGCACCAATCCTTTCATACCGCTTGTTACAAAGATTCCGCCGGCTGTGCGGAATTATTATCAGCCGGTCATTCAAAGACAGGTTGCTGTTGATAATGCTGATCCCGATTATGGGACAGTTATCGGGGTTCAAGTAAAAGGCAAGCCCCTGGCACCGGTCCCCGGGAGAGCAGACAGTGCCTATGGCAAGGTGGCGGTATACGATGCCGTCGGAAATCTGATAAAATCCAACATATGGCTTTATAAGGCGGACGGCAACGAGTTTGGAATATTCTGGGACGGACGAAACGAGAATGGACGCCAGGTTGGAAGAGGAGTATATTTGTTCAGAGTTGTAACCAGAGATACTGATAAAAAGGCCAAAACAGGCCAGTTTAAAATCGGTGTTAATTGATAATTGAACCCTGCAATAAACGGAGAGTTAGGAGATGTTAGTTAGAAAGGTCTTCAAAGGGGTACTATTAACTTTTCTTTTGCTATGTACCGGTGTCGGGAGTGTAATGGCTGATGGTCTTGCGGGTGAGTATCTGCTTACTCAGCGCTGGCGCGACATGATAGCTCATCATTCGCCGCTGACAAATGCGGCTCTTATGACGGAAGAGAATTACATCGCTACCAGGTTCGCGTTTGCTCCCATTCTCGCAGGTGCATTCAAACATTTCGAGTTGGGCGCTGTTGTTCCGATTGGTCTTTATCAGTCTGTCGGGGTTACAGTCCTTGGATCACCGGAAGGTTTTGTGGAGACGGGTAGGGAAATGGGAAACGGCCAGCTTACGGCCGGGGACTCCTCGCTTTCGAACCTGAACTCATTTTTCATGCTCTCTTATGCCTGGCATTTCTGGAATAAACTTTCTGCCGGCATCAATTTGAACTTTGCCTATTCCAGCAGTTTTGGTGAACCTACGATGGGAACAGGGCTTGATATTGGCCTCACCTATCGTCTGCTTCGTCACGCACTGATCGGTGATCATCTCATAGGACTCTCTACAGTAAACCTCATAGCTCCCTCGATGGGAAAATCCCCCGTGCCGAACTTTAAGAGTACAGGCCAGTACTCCAGAGATATAAAACTATCCTGGTTAGGAAATTACTGGGAAAAACGGCTGGAGAGTGCGCTTGATATCGACATTAAGGATTTCTGGTCTGCCAAAGATGAGTTTAAGCTCAATAATAACGGTTTGAGTCTTGCGAAAAAGCTGGAGTGGGACATCAATCTA
>CAYLVN010000472.1:0-2739 GCA_964387115.1 uncultured Fibrobacter sp. | reverse complement strand
CTGCGTCTATTATGGTTTTAATCTTATCTGCGTTTTGTTGGGGTGATATAATCTGTAATTTTTCACAAGGGCAAAACCCCCGTGTTTCCTACGGGTTTGCATCAGCAGACAGTCTGGAAGCTCTCTCGATGCTCTCTGTTGTAAAATACAGGAGTGTTTACGCCATTGACAGCCTGATGAAAATAAGATCAGATTTTGAGCAGCAGGATTCCATATCGTCACTTCTTCAAAAGAAAGATGGGCTGAGCCTCATAAGTCACCATCGTGGCCCGGTTTGTCACTATTTTGTTTTTGATATGACACCGGTCTACTCTCTTTTAGGGAATGATTCTATCACAGACGCAACATTCAAATGGAGCGGAAAAGCTGTCCGGGAGGAAGGGGGAAGCCTGGTTGTAAAGTTTAACACACGTCAAGCCGGGCACCAGTTTGAATATTGTACCGGTGAGGATTCTATAACTCTTGACCTGATTGATACAAGCTTTGCCATTTCATGGTGGTTTAGCCCGGGAGCTTACTATTTTTTTGAAAAAGAATTAGCTGTACGTGTTGAAATCGAAGCCAAGACAGAGGAGATGTATGCTCTTTACACTGATTTTGTGGAAATTATCCTTCATACAGGTGATAGTACCGGTATCTGTTTGAAGCCTTCCCCTAGTTCTGCGATTACTTTATCAGGATTCGGGAATCCCATGCAGTTAAATATGCGGTATGATGTGAGCGGGAGAAAGGTAAACCAGGTAAAACAATATAACGGTGTCACAGTCGGTGCTTCCCGCCATAGCCCGAAAGTTCTGCTGATAAACCGATAATGCAGTGGGGAAGGAATAATGCTGGCGGTGATAATATAATAAAGTAAATCAACCCGACAGATCTCAGATCAAAGCTTTCATCCGCACCAGAGAGGGCTCATGAAACGAGTGTGTATTGCATTTTTATCATTTTTTTCGGCGGCAATATTTTCCATCAATGCCGATACGCTCAGTACCCCCTTGAAAAACTACGAACAGAGCACTACTTATAATTTTGCTTATTCACAGAATGGGAACTACAGGGCTGATTTCTGTACTGACCGGGCATTAC
Organism: uncultured Fibrobacter sp.; assembly: GCA_964387115.1. GTDB lineage: Bacteria > Fibrobacterota > Chitinivibrionia > Chitinivibrionales > Chitinispirillaceae > JAAYIG01. The sequence goes on along the minus strand of CAYLVN010000472.1, from coordinate 1,656 downwards.
GCATATATGACATAAGAACCGGTAAATTGCAGAAAACAATCCAATTGCCATTTAATAACATGACACTTTATACGAATTCTTATTCTCCAACCAAACAGGAACTGATAGCAGGATCAGATTCGCTAATTTACAAAATTGACATTGCAGAAGAGGCGGTTTCAGCTTTACCGCTGCCTCGTTCCGCTGGTGCCAGCCCTCTGTTTTTTTCGGGTGATTACACTAAAATGATCTCCCGTGACAGTGTTTACAGACTGTGGAATTTGAATTCCGGTATCGGACGGCAATGCTTTGCGGATCTTGATACCTTGGAATGTGCGGTGTTTTCACCAGATAATAAGTATACTCTTCTAATTAATAAAGCCGACTCCAGTGCTCAGCTCAGGAGCGCTGAGAATGATTCCATCATAAGGACATACCATATTCCAGGGCCTCAATTTTCATATGCAGTTTTTTCTCCGGATGGCGGGAAATTTCTTGTTCCAGTTTTTTTCAGATCAGGGATCGAAACAGCTTTTGCAATAATGGATGTAAAATCAGGTGAGTTGATTAGAATTGACTCAACCTCCTATAATAGCCCATGCAGAATCGTCTGGGCCTGGCAGCATGAAGTGGTTCTTGTCTACTCTATGGATCAGTCCAGGATTATCCATGGTGATGATTCAAATGTGCGTGTGCTGGATGCGGAGACTGGTGAATATATGGCATCTTTCTCCGGGGGTTCCCCCTCTTTTGGTGGTACTCAGGCATACGGTTTCCGCAATAATCCATCATGGTTTTCACCTGATGGCGATTCTGTTTTTATTCCAACTAACCACAGCGGAAGCAAAGTCAGTAAACTGGTCGTACTCGAAACAGAAACAAACAGGGAAACCGTAAAGTATTTCAGGCAGGATCGGCCGGTCATCAGAAGTTCCGGTTTCTCAGAGAGCGGCCAGCCGCTTTTTGTTGGCAGGCATTACTATTCCGAATACAGTTCCGGGACTGGTTTTTATGATTTTGATACCCTGGTCTATTGGAATGGAGAAAACAATACAGAGTTCAAGAGCAGAATGAGAGTCCGTCAGCCAGCGGGCGTGATATCGTACTATTATGATTACTTATTTACTCCCGATGGCAGAAGAATGATTCAGCAATTCTGTTCTAAATCCGGTTCCAGCGGTGAATCAAGAGGCAGTCTGGCAATTTTCAGCACTTCAGATACATGTCCGCTCATTGCTAAGTCTAATGCGGGAGTAATCTCTCAGGATAGGAAGGCAATCTATGTGTTAAGTAAGGATTCCTGCACTGTAAGAGACATTGAGATCGGGTCAGTTGCATCATATCCAATCAAATGTAAAAACAGGAAGATCTGTATGGCTTACGGAGACCTCATTGGTGTTTATTATATGAAAGATACGGCAAATTTCAGCGACGGATTCTTGTATTTTGGCCTGTGGAACATAAAAAGCGGAGATTCAATATTCGAAATAAATGTGAATAGAATAAGTTGGGTATGGAAAGATTATGCCAATTGGATCTGCGCGGGAATCATTAACGGAGGTACTGAAATAGTAATTTCTTCATATAATGCTATACAGATATTTGATGCTACAACAGGGAAGTATAAAAAAAACAGCTGAAAAGCTTAATATTTCAAGAACTACTTTATACAGCAAA
>CAYLVN010000471.1:0-2751 GCA_964387115.1 uncultured Fibrobacter sp. | reverse complement strand
CTGTGCCATGGCGACCTGCAGATGGCCAACTGCCTGGGTGATCCTCCGCGATTCGTCGACTGGGAGTACGCCCAGATAGCCGATCCGACTTATGACCTCGCCTGCCTGCTGACCTACTACCCCGTCCTGCAGGCGCATGAAGACGTCCTGCTTGCCGCGGCCGGGCTTGAGTATGAACGGGTCAAAGAGGAGATAAACAGAGTACTTCGGGGTGGCGAAACTGTCGGTGCATCAAAAGAAAAGAGTAAGACTCCTTTTCTGGATCATTTCGGGAGAGATCTGATTGCCTTAGCCAGAGAGGGAAAGTTAGACCCGGTGATCGGTCGGGAAAAAGAGATTGAGCGTGTTGTTCAAATCCTGAGCCGCCGCAAAAAGAACAACCCTGTTTTAATCGGGGAACCCGGTATAGGGAAAACCGCAATTGTTGAGGGTCTGGCTCAAAAAATTGTCGAAAAGAATATACCGCAGGTGCTGGAGAACAAGAGGGTCATAAACCTTGATATGGCATCGATGGTTGCGGGAACAAAATACAGGGGTCAGTTTGAGGAGCGTCTGAAGGCGCTGATGGTTGAACTTCAGAAAAATGAGAATATTATCATCTTTATAGATGAACTTCATACTATTGTGGGGGCTGGTGGATCAGAGGGGAGCCTTGATGCATCGAATATTTTCAAACCCGCTCTTTCCAGGGGTGAAATACAGTGTATAGGCGCAACCACTTTAGATGAATACCGAAAATATATCGAAAAAGACGGTGCGCTGGCCAGGCGTTTTCAGACCATTATGGTCGATCCGCCAAATGTCTCTGAAACCATTCAGATTCTTTCCGGTTTGCGCCATCGGTACGAAGATCACCATAAGGTTACCTATACCGAAAAAGCCATCGACTCTGCTGTAAAGCTTTCGGAACGCTACATATCCGATCGTTTCCTTCCGGACAAGGCAATCGATGTCATAGATGAGGCCGGAGCGCGCAAGCGGCTCTCGAGCATGGAAATTCCCACCGAGATCCGTGATATGGAAAAAGAGATCGGTGATGTGGTGAAGGAAAAAGAGCAGGCAGTGGAGCAGCAGGAGTTTGAGCGTGCAGCCAAGCTCCGTGACAAACAGGAAAAACTCAAGGGAACGCTGCTGGAGAAAAAAGCGCTGTGGCGCAAGTCCAAGGCTGAAGAGCGGCTTCTGGTTGATGAATCCACGATCGCTGAGGTGGTTTCCACAATGACCGGAATTCCTTTGTCAAGACTTGCCGAAGAAGAGTCAAAGAAGATACTTCATCTTGAAGATGAGCTGCGCAAGCGGGTTATCGGGCAGGATCCGGCTCTTGAGGCTATAGCCCGCAGTATCCGCAGGTCGCGTGCCGGACTTCACAATGTAAAGCGCCCCATTGCATCTTTTATTTTCCTGGGGCCCACCGGTGTAGGTAAAACCGAGCTGGCAAAAACTCTTGCGCAGTCTCTGTTTGACACCGAAGATGCGCTGGTGAGGATAGATATGTCAGAGTATATGGAGAAGTTCGCCGTTTCCCGTCTGGTCGGCGCGCCTCCGGGATATGTCGGGTATGAGGAGGGCGGTCAGCTTACAGAGAAAATCCGTAAAAAGCCATATTCGGTGATCCTCCTTGACGAAATCGAGAAGGCTCATCCTGATGTGTTTAATATTCTCCTGCAGATACTCGATGACGGTATTCTTACCGACTCCTACGGCCGTCATGTCAATTTCAGGAATACAATTATTATCATGACATCCAATGCCGGTACCCGCGATGTCAAGAAGTCAGGAACTGTCGGATTCGGCAAGACCACAACGGATTCTGACTATGAGGCCATTAAATCAAAGGTGCTCGATGAGCTCAAGAGGCTCTTTAATCCTGAGTTTCTCAACAGGGTTGATGAAACAATTGTATTCTATCCGCTTACTAAAAAAGAGATCTCAAAAATAGTCGACATTCAGCTCAGGGATGTGCAGAGTCGTCTTGTCGATAGAAACATAAAGCTTATTGTTTCTCAGGAGGTCAAGACTTATGTCGTGGATCAGGGCTTTGATCCGATTCTCGGAGCCAGGCCCCTTCGCAGGGCAATTCAGCGCCTCGTTGAAGACAGACTGGCTGAAGAGTTCCTGAATGACAAGTTCCACGATGGTGACACGATACGTCTTGACCTTGAAGACGGGATCATAGTTTTCTCGAAAGTCGACAAAGAGAATGCGACCCCGTAAGTGGGTAATTGTATTAGGGCTGTGTGCATTCGCCTTTTTCGCTGCCCTGAATCAGGTCTCAAAATACCTGGAAAATCACAGGAATCTTGAGAAACTCCTGATTCAGGGCATCTCTCCTTTTATAAAGGGATCTTTTGATGTTCAGAAAGTGCGTCTGGGGATCTTCACCGCGCATCTCAAAAATGTAGTACTCCTTCTGCCTGGACATTCGGCTTCGATAAAGATTCGTGATATTAAAGTCGGTCTCTCAATTTACCGTCTTGTTAAATTCAGAGGTGATCTAAGCCGCTCGATCAACAAGATTATTCTTAATGGCCCGCTTATCGATATCTCTTTTTCCCCCTCTTCTTCTGACTCTGATTCTCCTTCCGGGCCGGAGATGCTTTCATTTCCTGATGGCATAAATCCGGAGGATGTAGCGGTAGTTGTTCCCGATGAGCTTCCGGTAAAGCATCTGATAGTGAAAAAAGGGGTGATACGGCTTTATCAGGAAGGTGGTGATACAGTCGTTCTGGGTGAGCAGCTGAGTGGTACGAT
>CAYLVN010000470.1:0-2763 GCA_964387115.1 uncultured Fibrobacter sp. | reverse complement strand
CGGTTTTTTTATTTTAAAGGCAATCTATTTGCCACCAACTTCGGGACGACGTCTATTTTTAAGATAACCGCGAAAGGCTGCATTTAGGCATTGTGAAAGTATGGCTCAGCGGTTTTTGCCTGTTATATTTAAAAACTGGTTCAGCATCTCATTTCCCGGAATCCCCCGGCAGACAATAACTCCCGTACTGTCAATGCAAATCAGTTCCCTGTCCCTGTGGTTGTGAAGAGCCCTCACCATCGGTCCATCCCAGCCAAGGTTCTCTTCGATAACAGGAGTCTCTGTATAGGGATCACCTGAGATCTTACGGTTTACTCCGATAAGGCTGATTCTGCTATAGTAAAGACCGATAGATTCCATAAAAGAGAGTAAAGTATTATCTTCCATGTGGGATTTTGAATCACCTTCAAAAAAGTAAAGTGCTACGATGTCATTGAGAGAACACTCTTTCCAGAGATTAAATTTCTGTTTATAATATCCTGAGGCCTTAGGCACCATATCACCAACCGATGCGCTTGTATGCCTGATAAGATCTCCTTGAAGTCTCCTGCCCCTGATATTGATACCATTATTCAGAATGGAATCTATACGGAATGAAACAGAATCGATAACTACAGTCTGCAGAGCATTCTCGAAAACTTCCCCGGAACCCTCTTCAAATTGAATTTCACCGTTTTTGTCAAGGTCAAGACCGATCCTGATACCGGATCTGTCCCGGAAACCTGTCATTTTCCTGTCCCACAGAAGTGCCTCTATTTTCTCTCCTCTAAATGAGTAGAATCCCCGAATGATACTGTTGTTGCGGTAATCGAATACCGGGTTTTTGGAACCGAAACCCCGTAATTTGATCTGTAACCGTACTATCGATCCATCTATGACAAGGCTGTCTTCAGTAAAACAGTCACGGACTGAACAATCCGGTTCAGATCCGTCATCATTTACCTGCCAGGAGAGAACACGGTCATCGGAAAAGTCAGAATTGCAGTTTCTGTCGATCACATAATAAACTGAAAACCTGCTGTATTCATGGCTCTCTTCATGATCCTTCACGGCTGCAACAGCATACCTTTTATTGTTTATCAAAAAGCTGCCGTAAAATGCGTTTTTCCACCCCTGGACAGATCTGGTGATAAAATCGGGTGGATTTGGCGAGAGAGCGATTCTCTCATAAGGAGCATCATCAGCTATGCCGGATAGTTTGACACTTGACGGGTTACGGAGGGTTAAATTGATCTCACTGTTTTTAAACGGATCGAAAACTATAGTATCGGGACCTTCTACTTTTTCAAAATGGCAGACTCTATACCTCCTGAATTTGTAGCGGATAGTATCCTGATGCCCGTTCAGGGCTACAAATAAGTAGTAGGTGAATGGGGTTTCGTAAAGAGCAAAGGTGTTAAAGTCATTGAACAGCGTGAACCTTCCGGAGCTGTCGGTAAAGGTACGATAAATACTGTTAATGTTGGAGTTGTCGCGCAAGGTAACGGAAACTGAATCCATCCCCTTGCCATCGGGCCCCACCACAAAGGCCTGGAGACTTGAGAAATAGTCGGGGCAGAGATCGCGGTACTTGAAATTCTTAACGGCTGTCTTGACAGCGAAAAAAGAGATGCCCAAAGTAGTGATTATGAATAAGGCGGCAATTGCCAGCATGCCGGCCATTGCCGGTCTCTTCTTAAGAAAACTCAGTTTTTTGATGATTACATTCATATATCAAATATAACGATTTGAAAGTGGAGAGTGTTACAGAAGGTGGGGTAATATGTGGGTGTTAATAAACTGAGATTTCTGGAAGGAAGGTGCCGCATAAATTAACAACAAGAGATTTTTTAATAAGTGAGAGCCTCCGCACAGGTGACAACTTGATATTGACAACAAAACTCAATAAGGTTTTTATCAGTAGAGGATGCCCCAATACAAGTATAAAGCAAGAATTATTTGTATTGGTGGAATTCATATTGACAGATCGATTACCCGGCTCTCACGTTCCTGAGCTGTCGCAATTTTTCTTTTTGGAACAGCCCCCAGATTTACATAGTATTCATTCAGTTCAGTTCCTGTTACATAGAGCACCGTTCTTTCTTCAGGTTCTATGCTCCCCAGGTAAATTCCATCATTGGCAAGTTCTACCCGTACCTCTTCTGTTTTCCCTGATTCAATTGTTCTTAAAGTATGTGTTCCTCTTTCAAGCAGTCTTATTCCCCAGTATTCCTCTACAGGCGTATCGAGTGATCCCTTTACAGTTCCCAATACATACTCACTCGATAGTTCCAATCCGCAATCTGTGCTTACTACCACCAGAAGCTTTGTTTTAAGATACCAGTACTCATTTGACCGGCTCTCTTTTGAAAACATGATGGCATAATCGTACCACCCGTCACCATTGAAATCTGCCTTTACATAGCAGGGAAGGTTGTCCGGATCATAAGCGCTTTCCAGAGGATAGATGTCAGAGCTGTAACTGTTGATTTCCGGCGTGCTGTATCCGGAAACACGATCCGCAATCAATTCCCTTACTTCATATGGTATGGTGAAATGTGAATTTACATAGTAATCATCTGTTTCACATAAAAAACTCCAGGAGCCGGATTCCGGACCAAAGATAATCGAACATCCGTTGAGATTTACCAGTAAAAATGACGCCGCTGTCCATAGTTTCCAATTTTTCATCAACTGCCTCACTTGAGAGATGAGCCTTTCCTGGAGATTCCCTTTTATCTTCTACCGGATATCCTTACAATCCTGTTATTCTGATTATCTCTG
>CAYLVN010000469.1:0-2765 GCA_964387115.1 uncultured Fibrobacter sp. | reverse complement strand
CTTGCGCTACAGCCCGTCGAAGACGCCGGTCTTCCGCTATCACCCCGTGTTGTCCGCCATTTGTGCAGGCAGGAATGGATATCACATTTGCAGACGTCATTGCGGCCGCACTGGCGAACTGGTGGTAGATTAAAACAGATTGTAGCCTTCAGGAATTCAAGCATGTAATTGATATCCTCAAGTCACAAAGTACATTCCGGTCGTCCGGCGGGACGTCTCAGGCTGTCAATGAGGGATCTTAGAAACATTAAAAGATCCATAAACCAAACTTACTGCCAAACATACTGCCATGTTTCGTCATTCCGGCGAAGGCCGGAAACCATCTTCTCCGGTCTCGGGAATTTCAGATGGATGCCGTTTTTCAACGGCATGACGATACGTAACGGTTGTGCTGAAAAGAAGATGCCCTCCCTTACAGTCAGGCCTCGGAACAGGATCCGTGATGGGGAGCTGGAGTAGAAGCTACTCTGTATATTTTCCCATAGCCCTTCGGGCTAAGGGAAAAGAGTGATGTGCTGCGGAATTGGTACTTTTCTACAGAACCACAAAAGTGTCCTTTGAAACTCCTGGCTTGTGACTTACAACTTTTAAGCCACGGTCGAGGGCGACCGTGGCGCGCAGATCCCATTTACAAAATTTGTTGTCGTAAAAACGAAATTATTTACCCGGATCCAGCATGCTTGAATTCTTCCAGGCTACAACCAGTTTTAATCTACCACCAGTTCGCCGGTGCGGCCGCAAAGGTGTTGCATATGTGATGAAATTACCTGCCTTTGCAACCGGTGGACAACAAGGGGTGATAGCGCAAGACTGGCGTCTTCGACAGGCTGGAGCGAAAGAGGGAGCACCCTCTTCCAGAAAGTCTTTATTCTTAATTATTGCTTGTATTGGGGACGTCCTCTTCCAAAAAGTCCTAATTTTTATCTATTACTTGTATTTGGGGCAATCTCTTCCAAAAAGTCTTACTTTATACCTATAGTGTGCATTACATATATTACTTATCTATACCCGAAACAGGCATTTTAAAGGAAAAGGAATGATGATCAGAAAAATCTCGACGCTTACGGCTACGGTTATTTTTGCGGCGGCATCAGTTTACAGTCAGGCTGTTTCTTTCAGCTCTCCGGTACCATGGACAACTCAGCGCAATGATACGATCATTGCCAGGGCACAGATTGACACTGCGCAGATCAAGAAAAAGTCGATATCCATGACGCTTTCACTTTTTTCCAATGGAAAAAAGAGCACGCTGTCCAGCAAGACATTTAAGATCAGCGATTATGCCGGTGAGTTTTCATTCGGAAGGATAAACAGGGATTTGGTGGGCGGCAGGGATTTTCTTCAGATCGACTGGTCGATCCCGGGCGGGCAGATGAAGGGTACAATAGCCCCGGTTGGAATCGTGAACCTGGACAAGGTTAAGAAAAGCGAGCCGGTGAAAGCGATTGCGGCTGCCAGTGGTGCAACTCCCGCGGCTGTGGTATCGGTGGTTAAAGATGAGAATTTCCAGAAGGCCGGAAAAGTTGAGTTTGCCACGGCATGGAACAAGGAAGCGCTGTTTATAGTCCTTAAGAAGAACCAGGAACCCGGAGCGGTTCAGTTTTCTCTGGATGGTAAGAGTGGAAAGAACGCTTTTGTCTCATATCCTGACAGGTTTATTTCCTACACCCCGGCAAATGATTCTCTCGCAGCATTCCATTTTACCCGCGAGCTGAAGGAGAATGTGATTCGGTATACTCCTGAGAAGTGGCAGACAGAAATCACAAAAGAGGTTATCGGTGACAGGGTGGTGGTCCGTGTTCCGTGGTACGATATCGGGATAGTTCCTTTTGAGGAGAGGTCGATAGGGTTTGGAGTGTTTGCGGTTGATCAGAAGGAAAAGGTAACGGCATCGGTTCCTGAGGGGGCACAGGTTTTTATCCCTGGTACCTGGGGCACACTGGTGCTTCAGAAGTAGCTTGCGGGGACTATAGAAAAATGCTATTTTCATAGTCCTGAATTTGTGATTTTGAATTCATAGTTTTTTACATGGTGGCTGTAGTTCAATGGTTAGAGCACTGGATTGTGGTTCCAGTTGTTGGGGGTTCGAGTCCCCTCAGCCACCCCATTAAAATACACCAAAAAGGCCGTTTTCTGGCGGATTTAGCGCAAAAGGGCCTTTTTTATTGGCTTCCCGGTTTTTCCCTTTTTCCCTGGGTTTCCCCTGATTTTCCTGCTTTTTCGTACTTTTTTCGTACACTTTTCGTACACTCTAAACTTTACAAAAGCACTGGTAAGGAGCTGCTATAGCAGGAAAAAAAAGGAGATAGATTAAAGACTGTCTATGGACAGAAGCATTTTAAAAATATTTTTTATAAAATGGCTTCGAGAGAGTATTACTATATAAGAGTAGCAAAAAACTCCATTTCTGGGGGTATGGCGAGTGGTACTATTGTTGGTACGCTTCCTTCAGTGCTAACTACCACAGCGGGTTGTAAATTTATATTATCAAACAGGGACGGACTTGAACGGGAATTGAATCCAACCTGGTTGGGAACTCACTTTTGTGAATCCGGAATATTTACAATTGAAAAGTAGGAAGAAGATGAATACCATTCAATTTACAATTTTACTGAGTTATGCAATTGTTTGCAGCATTTCTGCCTCTAGCTTTTATTCTTCGGATTTGAAGGGCTATTCAAATATTTATTGTGATTACATAATAATTGCCGCACCAGACCTGTTGCCTGAAGCTGATACTTTAGCAAATTACAGGTACACCTTTG
>CAYLVN010000468.1:0-2773 GCA_964387115.1 uncultured Fibrobacter sp. | reverse complement strand
CCTGACAATCATGAGGCAGTGCTGGCAACGGAGATACTCTCCAGAGATGGCTTCGTTGTTCTTCCCTACATGAGCCCTGATCTCTCGGCTGCCCGCAGGATGGTTGATGCCGGTGCTGCGGCTGTAATGCCCCTGGGTGCACCGATCGGCAGCAACCGCGGCCTGCAGACAAGAGAACTTCTGGAAATCATCATCTCTGAAATTGACGTACCGGTCATAGTGGATGCGGGCATAGGAAAACCTTCTCATGCCGCCGAGGCGATGGAGCTTGGAGCCGATGCGGTTCTGCTTAATACCGCAATAGCATCAAGTGATGATCCGGTATCGATGGCAAGAGCTTTCAGACTTGCTGTAGAGGCGGGCCGCACTGCATATCTGGCGGGCATGGCAGGTGTATCGAAAACAGCCAGAGCATCTTCTCCTCTCACCGGCTTTCTTGATAGCTGAAGGAGCTTTCAATGTCCTTCACAGGGATAATCTCAAAATACGATAGCTTGGATTTTGATTCTTACTGCAACGGGGTTACCTCTCAAAGAGTAAAGAACATCCTTTCCAGAAAACAGATCTCTGAGATGGACTTTCTTGCTTTATTATCCCCGGCGGCATCGCAACATCTGGAGGAAATGGCTCAGAGGGCAATGGAGCTTACCAGAGGACATTTCGGCAATGCGGTGGTGATTTTTACACCTCTTTACATATCTAACTACTGCCGCAATACCTGCCCTTACTGTTCATTTGCCGCTCAGCACCACATAAACCGCCGCCATCTCTCTATTGAGGAGGTGGAAAAAGAGGCGGAAAGTATCGCCAGGACAGGGATACGTCATATTCTTGTACTTACAGGTGAATCAAAGGAAAAGGCCCCGGTAGAGTACCTGGAATCTGCAATAAAGGTTCTGCGACGGCATTTTTCCACTATTGCCATCGAGGTTTATCCGCTCGAGGAGCAGGACTATGCCAAGGTGATCAGCGCAGGTGTTGACGGGCTGACAATTTATCAGGAAACTTACAATGTCCCTCTGTATAAAGAACTTCACAAGGGCGGACCGAAAAGCAATTACGAATTCCGGCTGCTTGCTCCGGAACGTGCCTGCAGACAGGGAATACGGCAGGTCACTGTTGGGGCTCTTCTGGGACTTTACAACTGGCGCTTCGAGTCATTCTTTACAGCCCTGCACGCGGCTTATTTACAAAAGAAATTTCCGTCAGTTGAAGTCTCTGTTTCTTTCCCCAGACTCAGGCCGCTTGCGGGAGATTTTCAGGTGAAGTATCCTGTAAACGACCACCAGTTTGTGCAGATAATGACAGCTACCCGCATTTTTCTCAACTCTGCCGGAATAACGATCTCTACCAGAGAATCGGAAAATTTCCGCAATTCAGTTCTTCCGCTTGGAATCACTAAAATTTCTGCCGGAACGTCAACTGCTGTAGGCGGACACTCCGGAAATCCCTCAACGACTCAGTTTGAGATCGCTGACAGCAGGGATGTTTCCCGGATGAGATCGGACCTGATGAGAATGGGGTTTCAACCGGTGATGCATGACTGGAACAGGAAGTATCTGGAAGGTGAAAGTTGCAAGTCGTAAGTCGCAAGTTGTAAGTCGAAACGTCTTGAAGATCATCAAAGCGAATATTGTTTGGGCTTTGACTTATTTGCTTGAATATCTGACGCTCTCAATCAAAAAAATTACCTGCTCAATATTGCATTTTTTATCTTATATACCAGTCTCACTTTCCTTCCATCCCCCGATCATTTCTGAAAGGATGTCACATGAACCGAGTAGAGCTCGCATTGCGGACATTTTTCTGGATTTTTTTCAATAAAAAGTTTGCGGATAAAATTGAGGAGTTTTTTGTGGAAAAGCAGGAGGCTCCAGAGAAAGAGGAACTGCCGGTAGTCGTGGAAAAACCACGCTCTGTCCGAAGTGATGCGGTGCAGATGGTTGCCCTTCTGCAGAGGGAAGGAAGACTGGTGGACTTTCTGAAAGAACCTATAGATACATACAGTGATGCTCAGGTGGGCGCTGCAGTGAGGGATATTCATCGTGACTGCGCGGCCGTTCTTGACCGGGTGCTTGGAGTTGTTCCGCTGGTTGAAGATGAGGAGGGCAAAACAATTTCGGTCCTTCCAGGCTTTGATCCTGAACAGTACCGGCTTACCGGAAATGTCACCGGAAATCCGCCCTATAACGGTGCTCTGCGTCACCATGGATGGCAGGCCACAAAAGTGGAGCTTCCTGTCTGGCGCGGCAGCGATGAATCAGCAGAGGTACTGGCTCCTGCAGAAGTCGAACTGCGGTAAATCATCTTTCATTTTTTCCGGTGTTACCCGTATTCATCATCCCGATGAAACGGACTGGAATTTTCAAAGAAAACATACAATAGAAAAATATTGGAAGGAGCTTTTAGCATGGCTCAATTTGCAGTAGGTTTTGATTTAGGCACAACTAACAGCATTATTGCTTATGTGAATCTCGATAATGAAAACTCGCCTGTGGAACTTTTAGATATGCAGCAATTAACCGGACCTGCCACTATCGAAAACAGGCCATCACTGCCCTCTTTCTGCTACCTGGCTACAGAGGCAGAAGTGGAAAAAGGGGTCTTTGATCTCCCCTGGGAGGGTAAGCGCAGGTTTGTTGTCGGAGATCTTGCCAGAAGGCAGGCTGCGGATGTGCCCACTCGCACAATCGCTGCGGCAAAGTCGTGGCTGGCTCACAGCAGGGTTGACAGACGTGAACCGATCCTTCCCTGGAACGCTCCGGCTGATGTA
>CAYLVN010000467.1:0-2793 GCA_964387115.1 uncultured Fibrobacter sp. | reverse complement strand
TTTTGGAATAAGCATGACAACTCTTTCCTGTATTCTGTTGCCAGCTCTTGTAAAATCCCATAATGATGCCAATCGCCTAACAAGAAGTGTTTTGCTTATAGGGCCTTCTTTTTCAATAATTCCAGTTATTGATGAACGGATAACATTATTATAATTTGCTTCATAGAAATCATCCTGACTTCTATACCGTATAGTTTCTTTATAGATTTTATATTTTGGAATTTGAGTGTTTTGGATAGCTTCAGGGTTATTTGTAAAAGTGTCTTCAATTACAGGCTCATTGAATTCTATTGTTTCAATACTTTTATTTTCCATGTCATCAGAAGGGAGGTCATTCTGGACAACTTCTCCTTTTTCCTGTAATTCCTTTAACAGGCTATCAACACGATTGACTTCTTCAGTTTTATCAATCCACCAATCTGTTGACCATATTCTTATTATTTTCCACCCAAGTCCTTCGAGCACTGCTTGGCGGAGTCGATCACGATCCCTTGCGGATTTGCCGCTATGATAGTTGGCTCCGTCACATTCAATACCGGCAAGGTATCTACCGGGTTTATTGTTGTCAATAACTCCAAGGTCAATCCGATAGCCTGAACATCCTACCTGCAGGTCGATTTTCCAACCTCGCTCTGAGAGAGCGTCATGCACCTGTTGCTCAAATGGTGAATCGAAGTCTGCATCTATTTCCCGAATCGATTGAGATGTTAAGGCTGCGGTTCCTTTTTGTGCATACTCAAGGAAGTTTTTTAAATCGCTTACACCTTGTGCCTGGGTTCTTCTCAAATCAATTTCATCAGATGTAATCGAAGAATAAACGCATACGGAATGACGTGCGCGGGTTACTGCGACATTCAATCGCCTTTCGCCACCATCCCTGTTCATCGGCCCAAAGTTTAAAGAGAGCTTACCGTTGGTATCACGACCATAACAAATAGAGAAAAAAATTACATCTCTCTCGTCCCCCTGTACGTTTTCGAGATTTTTAACAAAAACAGGCTCATAATAATCTGAGTTGAAAAATGAATCAATTTCAGGATGCAACAAACATTCATTTTCAAGCATGTCTTCAATTAATGTTTGTTGTGCCTGGCTGAAAGTAACAATACCGATAGATTTATCAGATAAGGTTGGATCAGATAACCGCCGGATTACTTCTTGAACTACTGCGCGTGCCTCTTCCTTGTTGGTACGAGACTTACCTTTGTCATAAATTCCGTTTTTAACATGATGGAATGACACCGCATTATCATTTGTAACAGCAGAGGGGAAAGTATACAATGAATTATTGTAATAGTGATAGTTGCTGAATGCTATCAGACTTTCATGCCTGCTTCTGTAATGCCAGTTTAATCTCATCAGAGGTAGACCGCCCCCCAAACATTCATCCAAAATGCTTTCGAGGTCAACCACTGTACTGTTTTCGTCCAGTAAATCGTCATCCTCCTGCGATTTCATAAAGAAATTAGTTGGCGGTAGCTGTTTCGGGTCACCGGTAATGATAACCTGTTTTCCTCTTGCAATAGCACCGACAGCATCCCAGACAGGAATCTGTGATGCTTCATCAAAAATGACCAAGTCAAACGACTGTTGTTTAGGATCAAGATATTGAGCTACTGACAAGGGACTCATAAGAAGACATGGCTTCAGACGAGGTAATAAATTGGGGATTTTACCAAGAAGAGTCCTTACCGGAATATGTCTTTTCTTCTTCTGTAATTCCCTGTTAAGTAGACCTATTTCTGATGAACTTCCTGAGGGAATAGCGGATAATCTGGGTCTTTTCGATGACAGACGTGTGGTGAGCACATCCTTTGTTTTTTCCATAAAAATACGGTCAGTTTTAGAAAATCGCCGTATTTTATTCTCATGTACGTCACGCAGGAATTGTCGAAGGTCTGGTTCGTTATCGGTTAAAAGGTTAAGCCACCAGCGATAATAACTTTTTTTAAAGCAACAGACTATTATTTCAATCTCAATTTCACCACCTTCTACGGCATCTATAAGGGGCAAAAGACCCAAAGATACTGCTTCTGCTCTGCAATTCTGCCATGCACACCAACGTCTCAGAAGATGTAATGATGTTTTCCACTTACTGATTAAAGTCTTTGTATGTGCAATTATATCACTATATACAGCTTCACCCCACACCAGCCTATCGTCAATAGTACCAGTATCGATAAGTGCATTACGTGCGGATATAAAGTCATGGTAACGCTGTGAGTAGTTTGATAATTCAGCACCGATTTGTCCACCTGCTGCCAGCTGGTCATTTGCCAAAGCAATAAGATCACAAAGCTGTCTATAAATTCTGGAAACAATCGAAGTATCGCCATTACTATAGTTAAAAATGGATTCACGATATTCCTGAATCCACTTTACAACTGTATCTATCTCATCCCAATCAGCTTCTCCACCACACCAATATCTGCCCAGCACAGCACCTTCAGTATTTTCGGCAGCAGATATTTGTTGCTGTAATTCTTGAAGGGTTGCAATATCAGAAAGAACATTTGGAATTTGTAATGCTTTTTCCCTTTTCCCGGAACGATGCAGTTTTTTTAAAGTTTTTATTACATTACTTCGCCGGAACCAGCTTATAGGCCACCATGCCCGATTAGCACTCTCAAATAAATTTTTAAGATCCTGGGTATTGATGGATAATACTTCTGGATTGTATTCAGCAAACACTTTATCACGTTGTTGATTTCTCTGCCGGCCAGTTGATGTAAGTTTAACAAAACGCATTTGGAGATCATTCCAATCAGGAGCTTCAAGGAGCGATTTTGGGGC
>CAYLVN010000466.1:0-2795 GCA_964387115.1 uncultured Fibrobacter sp. | reverse complement strand
CATTCGCCAATGGAACATCATCGGCCCGGACTTTCTCGGTAGCTGTCAACGGCACACAGGTATTAAATTCGTTAAGCTTTGATCCAACCGGTGCCTGGACAACCTGGGGAGAAAAAGCGATTTCCCTTAATCTGCTTAAGGGCCACAACACCATAAAATTTACCTCCACAACCGCTGACGGCGGACCGAATCTGGATAAGCTCGAGATCGTTTCATTTACAAGAGCCATAAATGCAGTCGCGGTTCTCAAAGAGGGTGTCAGTTTCTGCGGCAACTCTATAAAGATAAACAGCCGTTCATCCGGATCGACTGTGACTGTCAATCTTTTCTCTCTTGCCGGCCGGAAAATTTTCAGCAGAGAAATTACTCTTGCAAACGGAACCGGTACAATTTCTCTTCCAGAACTCAAAACCGGCAGTTACCTCCTGAAAGCAAATATTAACGGTACAGTGCATACAAAGAAAATCAGCCGGGTCAAATAGGTCCCCCCTATCCCCGGCAGATAAAAGAAGCCGTTTCTCTGAGAAATTAGAAAAACGGCTTTTTTTTCATCCGGTGGCTTTTAGATGAAATGCAGGGAATTGCTGAGAAAAACGACTTACAGCCACTCTGCAGGTCCCGATCCGGACAAATTTGTCAGGTTAGGTCTGGATTCCAACCCTTTTCGCGTATTATTTTGGTAGATATTTTGATTGTTAAATATTGTAACTATGATAATTTTCAAGTTTTTTCTTATAATAGCCATCTCTCTTTTTTCCTTTTGCTCCCACTCAAAAGGTCTTCATCAGACTTCAGAAGGCTCTGATTCTGAGTATTCCTGTGTCACCATCTCAGATTCTTTACAAGACCCGTTCCGGGTGTCTGATTCTGCTGCTAATTGCGATTTGATATCTGTGGCGGATTCTTCAGCCCTTGACTCCGTGTGTAATGCCGATTCTTCCGATACTCTCTGTGAACAGGAGCAGGAGAGTGCTTTTCAGGATGAGATTGACAGTCTATTCATAGATACTACAGGGTGGCGTACAGATAAGATTAATGTCGGACGATTCGATTACAAATCCATGCTCGACACTGTAAGGATCCCAATTGTCGATACTGCCCTGAAACGTCAGTTTGTTTTCCCCTATATTGGGCCTGTAACATCTTCTTTCGGATCCAGAAGGTCATTCTGGCATTTCGGTACAGACCTTAAACTGAATAAAGGGGACACTGTCAGATGTGCCCTTGACGGAATAGTAAGAGTCATACAGTACGACCGCTACGGGTATGGAAAAGCAGTTGTGGTACGCCATTTTGATGGATTAGAGACAATATACGGGCATCTCTCACAAACTTCTCTTACTCCTAACACCCGCCTCCGGGCAGGAGATTTAATAGGCCTTGGAGGGAATACCGGACGATCGAGCGGAAGTCATCTGCACTTTGAGATACGTTATGGAGGAGAGCCGATTGATCCAGGCCACTTTATCGATTTTCAGTATTGTTCACTGAAATCCGATACTCTTGTTCTGACAAGAGAATCATTTGATTACCTTACCGAACTGAGAAAGACGGTTTATCACAAGATCCGAAAGGGTGAAACCCTGAGCGGCATCGCACGTCATTACGGCACCACAGTCAAGAAGCTCTGCGTGTTAAACGGCATTACAGGCAAGACAATCCTCAAAATAGGCCGCCGCATTATTGTTAGAAAAGATACACAGGCATAGTTTCCCGTAAATGCATCAGCAAACCGATCCATACAATTTACCCTACCTGCTGAATCTGATCACCTTCCTGAAATCCTGCTCAGGATTTTCATAGTATGCGATTCCGAGCTCATTGAGAGGCAACCAGCAATACGCGGTATCCGAACCTGAAACAGCCCGGATAAGGATGTTGCAGTATGGAGTATTCCCATGGTTATCGGGGTTGTAAAGATCATCTTTGGATACAAATGATCCGGCTCCGTTAGTGATGGTGTCAAGCAATGTATCGGACACCACACCGGAATTCCACTTTACGCCATACAAACTGATTTTTGCACCCCCGACCGGAGTACTGTCAGCCGCCTGAGTAACGATTCCAACAGATGCCGGATAACCTGCTATACAGGGAATAACATCGGGAACTCCACTGTCCCTGTAGTGATTTATCGCATACACATTGTATGTGTCCCAGTCTGTTCTGGAATAAGGATAGTACATGAAAGCCAACTGACCGGTAAAAGCCTTGCCATTAATGGGATTTCCGGAGGAGGGTACAAGCATATACGATGATGGGAAAGCGCCGCGACTGAGCGCAAACTGCCATGCGATGGCAGAGATCGACAGATCAGTTAAAAACTTGCCCGCCTCAACTGCTTTGTATGCAGTTGCTCTGGATCCGCTCCAATAACCGGCATTTTCATCTGAATAGCCATCCATTATGAGCCTCAACATATACTTTTCCGGATAAGAGGAGCCGATCTGGAGGCTGCATGATGTGGTAAATGAGTAAAGGGAATCAACCCTGAAGTTCAGTTTGCCGGCGAAAGCATTTGCATCATTGATTTTTTCATTTACTGCACTTATGCAGGAATCAATTTTTTTTCTGGCAGTGTCCATTCCACCGGAATAAACCATGGTATTATGGGTAATACCGACAATTAGCGGGATGGTCCAGACCGGTTTAGCCTGACTGTCTATGCCGATCTTTACAGTATCATTCTCTTTTGTTATTGACGAAGTGGTAATGGTATATTCATTTCTCCCGTGCAGTTCCACATATTTCAGGGCCCCTATTCTTCCGGCCGGAAGTGAATCCAGAGTGATGGC
>CAYLVN010000465.1:0-2810 GCA_964387115.1 uncultured Fibrobacter sp. | reverse complement strand
AGAGAAGACCGGCGAAAACACTCATGCGCCAGTGACCGGGGCGGATCCACTAACCGCCAGTATTTTAAGTGGTGCTCACTACCGTTCGCCCCTACTATCATCTAATCTTAACAAAAAAATCACCCGGAAATGTCCGAAGCACCCAAAATTATAACCTCCCGGGGAACAACAGAAAAAGGTTGAAATCAAATGGAATTTATCTGTTTTTTTACCATGCGTTACGGACAAACGGATTATTCTGCAGTAACTGTAAAGTTCATCAGACACGTAAGTCACCGGCAATACAGGTGGCTTTTTTATTTCTGCAGATCGTTATAACTACCTTATATTTATCTGTTCTGTTTTTACAGTCCCGTCAAACTCAGATCTTAGAATGTACACTCCATTTCTGATTCCTTTGACAGGAATTTCCACTTTGCCGATTCCTGAAACCGGACTGAAACGCTCTGAAAACGCTCTCTTCCCGCTCAGAGAGTAAATGCATACTTTCAGTTTTTTTACTCCTGCGGTCTGTATACAGAGAGTTCTCTTTGTTTCATTGTAAAATAAATTTGACTTTCCTCTTTCAGTTTCATGCAATATGGCATGGGTACCCTGACTAAAAGTGATCTTATCGATGTTAGGACCATCCTGTGCATTAATTGTCCCCAGTTTTACCACACTGATACCCTGCGGCAGAGTAACACTGATCTCTTTTGATTCCCAGGTTGTCCAGTCTGCTGTAGCCTCAAACTGCACAGATCCAATCTGCTGAGTACTGTTTACAGAAACCGAAAGAGATCTTGGTGCACCGGACCCGTTGGAAAAAGTGACACGTACATTTTTCTGACCAGCATCATCAACATAAACCGGAATTTCAATAAAAGCCCCGCTTGCTGCCGAAATATTTACATACCCATCACCTGTAAAACCAGCGTTTTTGGTTTCAACCACAGCATCATTCAAAACACCATTTTCCGCCTGGTAATTAAATTTATCAACAGGCATGAAAGATGCAGAAACCGAAACATCGCTGTTCAGAGATGGAATGGAGTAAGTTGCATCAGTTCCCGTATGATCACCGGACCATCCGGTAAAGGTCCAGCCGGCATTTGGAACAGCAGTCAGGGTCACATTTGTGCCTTCAGGAACTTTTAATCCCTCAGGACTCTGTGTTATGGATCCACCAGGCCCCGCCTGCCTGCTGATTGAGTAAAATTTTCTGTCATCATTTACATAGACGACACTGTCACCGGCGAGCTCATTTATATACATCTCAATATTTGTATACCCCTCTGCGGAAAGAGTGGTAAGCCTGGCGTCGCTGGCCAGGCTGGGATTTAAGCCATGACTTACTTCCCAACTGTCAGGCATCCCGTCTTTATCTGTATCGACAGGCGGAGTACCATTAGCGACATTCCCGACATTATTAGAAATCCCGTTTTCATCCTCTGTTGTGATGATTTTTCCTTTTCGGCCATAAGAAACCAGTTCATCAATAAAGAAATCATCAACCGCATCACGTACCTTTGAGGCACCCGCATCATCAATCACATTCTTCAGGGCATTCTGTGCTGAGAGCAGCTTGCTGACACCAGGATAATTATATGGAGAATTCATGACAGTTGCTGTTTTATAACTGGTCATCAGTGTTCCGTCTAAATTTCCATTCTTGTTGTTATCTACCCAGTTATCCTTTGCATAAACATGAAAGGCAGCGGTTGTATTGGTAATGTGAGAATCGGAACTGCTTGATGGACCATAAATGAAATAATTGCCGATCAAATTGCATTCTGAAAGTCCTTCGGTATCTCCCATTATGTAGCCGTTTGTACCCCAGTTGTAAAAAACGCTGTTTATACATTCATGTGTTCCGCGTGCTTTGGGATTTCTGGTTTTATTATCGATATACAGAGAACGTATGATTGACCATTTCCCACTCTGCATCAAGCCGCCGGTCGAATGGTTGATAATGTTGATTCCCTGCCCGACAATGCTGTTCTGAAGAGAAGTATTGTCAACGCCCGTACCGTTCACATCAAGCGTTCCATCTATTCCCCAGGAAATAGAAACATGGTCCAGCATATAATTCTGACCAGCGGAGATGGCTAAGGCGTCTTTTTTGCTCTCGCCATTTTGCCCCATTCTTATACGTATGTAGCGGATTATGTTATTCCCTGAATCACCGTTAAGTGCAACACCATTGCCGTAAATGGTTATCCCGCCGCCAGGGGCAGTCTGCCCGGCAATGTAGATATTCTTTTTTATAACTATCCGGTCTGAAATGTTTATTACCCCACCAACAGTGAAAACCACAATCCTGTTTGAAACACTGACTGCATCACGGAAAGAGCCCGGACCGGAGTCGGCAAGATTTGTGACCTGATAAACATCTCCACCACGGCCACCGAGTGCAAAGCGCCCAAAGCCTTCGGCACCGGGAAACGCAGGGAGTTGAGCAAAACTGCTGTAAACAATCAGCAGGAGAAATAGTGCAGTTATTATCCTGTACCTCATGATAACCCCTCTTTTTGTCTCTGTGTTTTTCCTTTTCAGATTATACCGCAACATAACCGTATAAGATAGAAATATAAGAGAAAATGGTGGAAGCTTATTGCATTATTTAACCATGAAACACACGATGAGCGTTATATAGTGCAAGGGGTTAATGATTATCCGGTAATTGTTTATCTTTTCGTGTGATTCGTGTATTTCGTGGTTATCATTCCGGATTCGGATTTACCACGAAATGCACTAAATACACGAAAGAAGAACGGAATGAATGAAATACTGTAAAAAAGATTAGTGTATGTAGTGCAAGGAGGCTACGG
>CAYLVN010000464.1:1367-2811 GCA_964387115.1 uncultured Fibrobacter sp. | reverse complement strand
AACGAAGAAGCTTAATTGACCCTGTTGTAGGTCTCCCAATGAAAGAAGCGATAGCGGTTGACGATTTCTTTAAGTGTTAACTCTTGCTCGCTCGAAATTTTAAAGAGACTTTTAGGCATAGGTGCAGTCCCGATCTTGCTTACTGGCCAAAACCAGGTGGCGCACCACATGTCAAATGCCTTTTTTAGATTTAAAATATGTTCATTTCTAATAACATGTTGTCTGTAGTATTCCGCACGTTGCTCCATCTGGTGAACAGGAATTTTACGCATCGAATCTAATGCTTTTAATGCCTCTTTGTGAACAGATAGTGGGTCAGCGATTTCCTGGCTATCAAATGCAGATGTTTGTCCTGTTATAATATCCACTAACTCAGTTGTTATAATACCTTTTCTAAAATCATCAATTTTTTGTGTTCGCGGCCCCTTGCTTCCGTCTCCACCCTCTCTCATCCATGCCATGACCGGGTAATTCCGAAACCTGTTCATCCAGCAGCCCACAAGTGAGTTTCCGGTCTTGAGCTTATGGTCAAGGAATTCAAACGGCAGATCACGATCCATCGTTTCAATCCAAAGGGCAAGACGGGCAAGCTCGACGGCCAGCGGATCAAGATCTACTCCGTAAATACACTCTTCTACTACATACCTTTTAAGACGGGCCTTTAATCTCGCATCGAAATCATCTGCATCCGGTCTGCATGGAAGATATTCCTCGCGAAGACTCCCGCTGCTCTCTTTACCTTCAGCAAGCGTGACCAGTGTACGTTCACCATCTGCCTTTATTCGTTCGTGAAAGTAAAGGCTCTGCATGAGTGCATCAGTCAAGAAACGCAATGCGGCAACAGGAAAAGAACCTGAACCCATAGCAGGATCACATACTTTGAGAGCAAGAATCTCTTCCGGTTTTTTGGGAATCCAATTCTGTGGAGGCGCCAGTTCGTCGGGTTTGCCATCTTCTCCTGCCGGGGCTGTAAAGGCAAGCGGACGCAATGTTCTGTGTACGGTGGGAACAGCAAGCTGTGGCCTGGTGTAGAAAGTACCAGAGCCTTTTCGCGTTCCGCCCCAGCGTACAAGGTACCACTCACCGGGCATTATTACCCTTCTTACCAGGGCTTTTGCCGCGTTCAGGAGAGCTTCTTCACTGCTTTTTTGATCTGCCGCTTTCCTGCCCCGCGGTAATTTTGCGATTTTGGCGGCTATTACCGCTCTTTTTGCCCAGGCTATTGCCCGCATACGATATGAATGGCGCTTATCTGTTATGTTTTCTTCATCACTATATTCATCGGTATACTCATCGCTATTCTCATCTATAGCTTCCTCGTTTTCATCACTGTTTTCCTCATCACCACCAGCATCACTATCCTTACCAGTATCATCATCGGATTCGCTATCCTCTTTACCTTTAGTAACCTTCATGCTTTCAACAAGGTTTTTCAAAGCTTTAT
>CAYLVN010000464.1:0-1357 GCA_964387115.1 uncultured Fibrobacter sp. | reverse complement strand
CCTTCGAGAACCGCAAGATCGAGCGCCGGCTGATTTCCGAGATTGAGGAAGACGATGGGATCTGTTGATCCTGCTCTTTTCAATTCATAATCGAGCAGTCCTTCGTAAAGAATACCGATGTACTCTGAAGAGAGATCTGAAAAGTCAACAGGAGCCTCAACCGTTATCGATTGTTTACCTTGCCTCACTTTTATCCGGCTTCTGCATAGAAGTTTCAGCATTTCATACACAGTTGCATCGCTTGCCGCGAAATCGGGTGTTTCGAAGATTGCCACAGCCCGCAGAAGAATATCTTCAGAATTAGAATCCCCCGGCCTGAAAAGATCGCCGCCATAGCGTGGAACAGGCAAAGCCTGATGGCCGGATCCCGCGAAAATTAACCTGCACAGGGAGATAATCCTGGGCCATGCACAGTTGCGGTATTTCAGTGTTTCCTTTCCTCTGCCTGAGCCGGTTTTTTCCAGACATTCAAGAAGACCCTGCAGGCCATAGGAGGAATGGTAGATGGAATTGTCCCTTGGCAGAAGATCGCGGGCTTCAGCAAAAAGGGCTACAACCATCCGCATCACCATTCTTGTCGCTGCAAGATAGATCTCTTTTGGTGTTACGCCCTGAGGGGGTGATTGTAAGCCCCTGGAGTGATCCTGTATGAGAAGCTCGACGGCCAGACGTACTCTTTCGCCCAGTTCAGAGGATAGCTCTGCTTGCCCTTTCCGGGATTCCTGTATTGCCTCAATAATTGAAGAGAGGCCTGTAGATTCGTTTTTTCTGAAGGACGCCGGGCTTATCAGTATACGCAGTGCTTGGAGCTGAGCGGATGTTTTGCCCTCTTCAAACCACAGATCAGTATCCCACTGCACCCAGGCATCAAAGTCCATACCTGCATAAATCAACCGCCACTGGAACAGGTTGGTTAACAGTGCTATTTTTTCACCTTTGCCGCGCAGCCATTCAACTGTACGGGCATAAGTGCGGCGCCCCTTTCCTATACCGATTCGCTTTACGGAGGTATCTACAAATACCGGCAGGAGGGTGTATTGGGGATTATCCAGAATCCAGCGCGGACGGATTGTTTCACCTGTCAAAGCTTTCAGGGAATATTCTTTTCCGGCATCCCCGGCCTTTTTCCATTCCTGATTCATACCGCACAAGTCAACAAGAACAGTATGAAGCGCTTCAGATTCAATGTCCTTTGCCCGCCCTGATAATTGTGTGAGGACCTTACGCAATTTTATAATTGTGTTCTCAGATACCGGTTCTGAGGATGGTGGAAAAAAAGCAGGAAGTTTTGATGGAGCTATAAGCATTCCACCATGCTTCAGTGAATCCCACCAGCCGTAAGAAGATTCGAAATTCA
>CAYLVN010000463.1:0-2814 GCA_964387115.1 uncultured Fibrobacter sp. | reverse complement strand
CAAAGTGTCTTTCACAAGTTGAAACTGAAGTGAATTCCAGCCATCTGACAGTTCTACCGGAAAAGTCCAGTTTGTACTTTGCGGTACTATTTCCTGCGTTCCAGCAATACTTCCATTCCGAATGACCTGTAAATACATTCGTTTGTCAATAACTCCGCCTATTTCTCCGTATAATGCAACCTGTGACTGCATTACATAACCGGTATCATTTGTTGAAGCCGGTATGCGAAGAATAATTTCGGGAGATCCAATAGTGACTTTTTGATCGTAATGAATGTAAAAAGTCTTTTCTGAAAACCGATTCAAATTATCAGTTGCATTGACAACAACCTTCAACGGTCCATTTACAGTATCAATCCGGCTGATCGTTTTAGTCATCAAAACAGATCCATTCGAGCTCTGTATCTCATCAAACGATGCACCATTAAAGGAGGCGCTCTTGAGATTATTGGCACCCAAAGCCATTACTTTGAAAGTAAAGACCGGCTGGCCTGTAAAAACAGTGTCATTTTTGATTGAATCATTCTGGCAGACTAAATCAATTGATCCGATAGCGTTTGTCTCAATTGAAAAGGGAACCGATGGTGACTTATACAAATTATCTGTTACGTACAATTCGCCGATTGAATTGTCAAAATTTTTGGCAATTACAGCTGAAACTTCATTAGAATAATCTTTAATAACAATACCATTGTGAAAGTCCCATACATATAAGATACCTTTAACATCAACCGGCCCTGTTTTTAAATTAAGGTCATCTCCTACTTTCCCACGGACAGTTTTTTGATAGAGTGGTGATTTTGCATACAATGAATACTTTTCAGTGATGAGCTTGCCTGAATGGAGTTGAGAACGAACCTCTATTTCCTGCCAGCCTGTATCGTAAAATGAAAAAGGTAGTTGGATCAGATCGCCATTGTATGAATCCAGTGGAAGTACAGTATCTTGAGACGTCTGTAAACGGTTATGATCGATGCGAATTTTGACTTCATTCAAATGCTCTTTAAGATAGATGGCAATAGATAATGTGTCATAGGAGAAAATTGATACAGTATCCCTGTCTTTAAATGTTTTTGAAAATACAGTTGCCCTTGATTTTGTTGTATCCAGAAACGGATTGGGAGAATCACTGCAGAATACCCACAGAAACATCATAGCTAAAAAAATACTGATACAAATTTTTTTATGAAAATGCATCTAAATTTCCCCGTTTTAAAAGGCAAATGATATTGAAAACGATAACAAACCCAACACCGTACCAGCTGCACCGGCAAGTGTTTTCACCAGAGATTTATCACGCCGGTTTCTGACCTCAATCCAATCCTGAGAAGAATACTTTCTCAATTGTAATTCGTCCGGATTCGAAAGGTCGTCAAATTCCCCTGCCGCAGGTTTGTAATCTTTAACATATGATACAGCCGTGTAAGCTCCGCACCCTGCTCCAATTAACAACCCCGCGTAGCGAAAAAATTTAGCACCTTTTGAATGCTGATTAATTTTGTGACTTCCGGGAGTTTCAGGTTCAATTTGTAAGGACAGATTTGTTGGTACTGTGTCAGAATCTGCTGTAAACCCGGCAGATACTGCACTTTGATTATGCTCGTATGAATACAATGAATCCGGGACAATTTCCTTGCGAACATCTTTTATGCTGAAGTAAGATTTTCCATTTCTGGAAAATATGGATGAAACGATTTTAATATGTTCTGTTTGAGATCGGATTCCATAAACAGAATATCTGATATGACAGTGCCTGAATTCAGAACCAATTGCACCATCATAAACATCTATACCGTTCCAGTCAAAAGGCGCCGGCGGAATTGGTGAGGATACATTTATGGAAGTATCATATTGTGATGTAAAATAGACCATCTTGTCTTCTGTACCTTTTACATAAAGTGTACCTTGTACATGTAATCCAGAAAATTCTGTAAATAAAAGTATTGCTCCGGCTTCTATAGTAACAATTGATCCATGCGAAACATAAATATCACCGACCACAAGATATGGTTTTTCAGCAGATAAAACAGATGGAAGTTCACCACTTAATTCGGTAAAGCTGATTTGTGCACTCCCTGAAAGCGTTGAAAGCAGGATTAGGCATATGATCAAAGAAAACTTTTTCAGTTTCATTTTAACTCCATAAAGAGCCGATTGCTTGGATATTTTTCGCACTCGATTAGATCTGCGAGGCATTGGTTTAGTGAGGCTGATAATTGAAGTAATTTCACTCCAAAAAAAGACGTTTAGACTCACTGAAATTATTACAATATGATTGCTTGCAACATCCCAAATCAATTCAAACATTATTTTATTTGTATGCTGATTTTTCTGCAACTTGCTTTGTAAGTGATTATCCGCGGCCAGACTACATAATCACAGCAATTTCGTCATTGTCATAAGCATCATCCCGACAAGCAGATCATTCTCATTAACAAATGTCATTCGGTTGATAGTGTTAGAGACATCTTTTGAAGTACCAGTGATATACTATTTATGTAAGACTGAACGGTCGGGCTGTTACAGTGTCGTCCATTTCACGATTTCAGAAAATCGTTCAAGGTTGCAAGAAAGAAGGAAGTGCTTACACAGGGGTTCACAAAATTCCTGCAAGGTCATGCCACTAAGGGCATGGATGAATATGAGAACAATGGAGAGATCAAATAGTGACCAAGAGGTTGTAAAAATAGCTCTATTGTGACCAGATGAAAAAGAAAAAGGCCGTAAATCAAAGACTTACGGCCTTGTATTGGTAGCGGGGGCAGTTTGACGATAGCGGCCGATATGAACGGAGACGACGTTACAGAAATGTTC
>CAYLVN010000462.1:0-2835 GCA_964387115.1 uncultured Fibrobacter sp. | reverse complement strand
TTCGTGAAAAAAAGTTCATGAGAATAGTTTCTCTGGCACCGGAAGTTCTTTAAGGATTGAGGAGATTTATATTATGGCATTAAGGCTGCGGAAGAATGACATCGTTCAGGTGATATCCGGTGAATATAAGGGAAAGACCGGGAAGATCCTGAGAGTTATTCCCGAAAAGAACAGGGCTATTGTTGAAGGTATCAATATGATCAAAAGGCACACCAAGCCCAACCCCAAGAATCAGCAGGGTGGAATAATGGAGAAAGAGGCATCTATTGCTCTTTCAAACATTATGCTTGTGTGTCCGAAAACCGGCAAACCTACCCGTATCGGTGTAAGCATCCTTGAGGGAGGCAAAAGGGTAAGGTTTTCCAAAAAGGCTAAGGAGTTGATAGAGTGAGTACAGGAACAAAACAGGCTCCAAGGTTAAAGCAGGCATATTTAAAAACTGCGGTCCCTGAGCTCATGAAGAAATTCGGTTACAAAAACGTGAATCAGGTCCCAAGGCTTGAGAAGATTGTTTTGAATATGGGTGTTGGGGATGCGGTTTCTGATGCAAAGCTGATTGACGAAGCGGTAATGTGTCTTCGTGAGATCACTGGCCAGAAACCTGTAGTCACACGCGCTCGCAAAGCGATCTCAAACTTTAAACTCAGGGAAAACATGCCTATTGGATGCAAGGTTACTCTCCGTCAGGATCGTATGTGGGAGTTCTTTGACCGTCTGGTGTCAATTACCATACCTCGAATAAGAGATTTCCGCGGATTGTCAAGGAAGTCTTTTGACGGAAGAGGTAATTACACTATGGGAGTAAAGGAACAGATCGTCTTTCTGGAAATAGATCGTGACAAAATTTCCAAAATTTCCGGAATGGATATCTGTATTTGTACATCCGCTGGTAATAATGATGAAGGTCTGGCGCTCCTAGAACAGTTGGGAATGCCTTTCCGGAAATAACGCAGGAGAAATTGACGTGGCAAAGAAAGCATTAATAGAAAAAAGCAGAAAAAAACCGAGGTTTTCAACCCGTAAGTATACCAGGTGCAGACGTTGCGGCAGGCCCCGAGCTTTTATTCGTGATTTTGGTCTCTGCAGAATCTGTTTTCGGGAAATGGCTTTGAAGGGTGAAATTCCAGGTGTGGTGAAAGCCAGCTGGTAAACGTGAAGAAAGGGATTAGGGATGTTGACTGATCAAATCGCTGATATGTTCAATCGTATACGGAATGCCATACAGGCAAAAAAACGTACTGTGAATTTGCCTGCTTCAAATCTAAAGAAAGAGATTACACGCATTCTGTTCGAGAATCATTTCATAAACAAGTATGCTTTCGTTACAGAAGAAGGCAAGCAGGGGACTATTAAGATTCTGCTCAGGTACGATGATGAGCAGCGCAGTTCAATTCAGGGGATAAAAAGAATCAGCACACCCGGACGCAAACAGTATAAAGGTGCACAGCAGCTTCCCAAAATTCTTAACGGGATGGGAGTTGCTATCGTTTCTACATCAAAAGGTGTGATGACCGACAAAGACTGCCGCAAGATGAATGTCGGTGGTGAGGTGATCGGAATAGTCTGGTAACCTTCTGATGGCCGGAAGAATCTGA
Organism: uncultured Fibrobacter sp.; assembly: GCA_964387115.1. Lineage (GTDB taxonomy): Bacteria > Fibrobacterota > Chitinivibrionia > Chitinivibrionales > Chitinispirillaceae > JAAYIG01. Next base: position 1,240 of record CAYLVN010000462.1, on the reverse strand, counting down.
TAATAATAAAGGAGTAAAACTTGTCGCGCATAGGAAAAGTTCCAGTCAAGATACCAGGTGGGGTCCAGGTGTCTATTGTCGGGCAAAAGATCGAGGTCAAGGGAAGCAAGGGGTCTCTTTCCCGTGAATTTCCCCCGGACCTCAAAATAGAAGCTAAAGACAATCAGGTCACAGTTTCACCTGCTATCGAGAGTGAAAATGTCAAGGCTCTGTGGGGGCTCTATAAAGTACTCATTGACAATATGGTAATTGGAGTTTCTGAAGGCTATAAGATAATGCTTGAAATTGTCGGTGTGGGATACAAGGCGGAGCTTAAAGGCAAGGATTTGAATGTTTTCGCCGGTTTTTCCGGACCCAAATTTTTTAAGGCACCCAAGGGAATCACCTTTACAGTTGATGGCGGCACAAAGATTACCGTTGAGGGGATAGACAAGGAAATTGTCGGTAAAGTCGCAGCGGAAATCAGACGCATTAGACCTCCGGAGCCCTATAAAGGCAAAGGAATAAAGTATCTGGGTGAGAATATCAGAAGAAAAGCTGGAAAGACTGCGGGTAAATAAGATCATTTATTGGAGCAAATTGAGATGAATAATTCTGAAAGAAGACTTATTGAACGTAAACGCAGAGCAGAGCGGGTGCGTAAATCAATCGCCGGGACTACGGAGCGGCCCCGTCTCTGTGTGCGTCGAAGCTTAAATCACATTTACGCACAGATCATTGATGATCAGAGCCGCAGAACAATAGTAGAGGTTGGCAGCAGAGGTAAGGAATTTGCCCAGAAACTAGCGGGTAAAAAAGTTACAAAAACAGAAATTTCCAAGATGATTGGTGAAATGCTGGCTGAGCGGGCTAAAGAAAAGGGTGTTACTGCTGTGGTATTTGACAGGAAGGGATATCTTTTTCATGGCCGGGTGAAAGCCCTGGCTGAAGCTGCCCGCGGTAAAGGGCTGGCTTTCTGAGTAGCGAAAGGGGATTGTGGGTTGAATAAAGAAGAGATGTTTTCAAGCGGCGGTGAATCCCAATTGACAGACCGTTTAGTGGCGGTGAGCAGGGTTGCCAAGGTGGTCAAAGGGGGACGGCGATTTGGTTTCAATGCTCTTGTGACTGTTGGCGATGGCAATGGCACAATAGGTATTGGGATGGGTAAAGCAAACGATGTTACGGAGGCGATACGGAAAGCCGTAGAGAATGCCAAGAAAAATCTGGTACATGTAAGCATCGTTGACGGAACTATACCTCA
>CAYLVN010000461.1:0-2854 GCA_964387115.1 uncultured Fibrobacter sp. | reverse complement strand
TCTGCACCAGAGGAGCTTCTTCTTTGAGGATATTGTGAAACCTGCAGAAAAAATTACTCACCTGTTTAAAGCTGAATCTTTTATTATGCTGGAACCAGTTTCCATTACATTCATGATTTATGCGAAAAAACACCCTTCCATATGGCCTCAAATCCCTCGCGATGACCCGCATTGTTTTTACCGGTACAGCCGGATCAATTGTCAATGTAAAATGGACATCCTGACCGTACCTGCGTACATCCCGAAACTGCATGAAAGCTTCTGCATCCTGAGCCCCCCCGGGGCCACCCAGAAATACACTGTAGTCATCATACGGGAGGTCCCACTGCCCCATACCCTCTTTCCATTTAACTAATTCAGATGCCCTTTTAGGCCACCCTTTATCGAAAGGATAATAGGTGAACATGAGATTGACAGCCCGATGAGGCCTTCTGAGAACCTTAAAGACATATTTCATGGGAACGTAGGAGGCACGTTCGCTTCCGTTAGATATATCAGCACCACACCTGGCAGGCGACAATGAAATCCTGAAGAATTCTAAATGTTCCATTCTACTTCCTTGATCCATTCTGCGATTCTAAAATTGAGATGTGTGGGATGCAGGGAAATGAAAAGAACTGTGTCCGGAGATCCTACAGCCAGTAAATCTGTCAAGCGGCTGTTCACAATCAAACTGTGAATCAATAATTTAGTTTCTTTCATAAATGAAAAATAGAAAATTCGGTACTTCGTGGAAAGAGAGTATCTTGATCTATCTGACATTTTCTTTTCCTCTGACCACCCCTATTATATTTGGAATAGCCGGAGCCCTCACCGGTGAATAACCGGTAACCGAGTATTCACCAAAGACTTCAATCTCTTTTTTACCGCTCCTTACTGACATCTGGGCTTCAGATCCGCCTTCAAGATACATTGCTCTCTCAATATCAAGAGGAAGTCCTATCAGTATGTTTGCCAGCTCATGAACTGTGTGGGGCTTAGCAGCATGAATCAGAAGAATATTTCCAAAGCTGTCTGTGGCTATAGAGGCGATACTCCACCTGGGGAGATCTTTACTCCAGACATTCTTACCGGTACAGGAAATCATGCGTATACTCTGTACAAATGAGCCATATTTATTATTCCAGACCCCGAAATTTTCACATTGTCTATCAATAATTTTTACAATTGGGACATCGATAGATTTTCGATCGAATGCCAGAATAGTTTTATCACCTGAAATCCTGGGGTTATTGGTAAAGTGAGGTGTCTTGAAAAGTGATACACTGGTACGAAAATCAGTCTGGTACATCGCTGCATTTATAGCAGCCACCAAGCCCTCTTTTTTGCACCATTCCATAGTAGAGAGTATCTGATTCTGGCCCGGGGCAGAGACACTGAGAGCCCGGAGATGAAATTTCCGTGGATCGACTTTTAGAACCCTGATGCAGGCATTTACGCTATCGGGGTAAACCGGTGAACGGAATACGGACCATTGCAGTCCAGGTTCCAGTTGATCCCAGGCGAATGAGAGGCGGAAGAGAAGAAGAATGGCAGTAAGGAGAGGGAGTTTTCTCATAGTGGGAAAAATAATCTCTGCAGCGGGCTTTTTCTTTCTGAAGATCTGCCCCTGAGATGATTTTGATCCATAAGGGTTGTCACAGTTTTTGCAGGTTTTTTTTAACTTCAAAAACCTCTTCAAAGGATTTTATATGTGCACACAACCCCGAATAATAGCTCCGAATGTCTTCTATGAAGTCACATCCAAAGGCGTTGATGGATTAAACGCATTTCCTGAAGATATGAGAGAGTTTTTTCTAAAGGAGTTATCCATCTCTCTCAAAAAGTTTGCAATAAAGTGCTTTTCCTGGTCAATTATGGATGACCATTATCACTTGATAATCAAAGCCAGTGATCTCACTCTCTCAAAATGCATGCAGCGTTTCAACTCCGTGTATGCAAAAAAATTCAACAAAATCAAAAAACGCTCTGGGGTCCTCTTTCAGCGGCGATTTTCCTCTGTTGCAATTCAGGAACATAACGATCTCGAAAATTCGATCAGGCAAATTCATCTAAACCCTGTACGTTATGGGAATTGCACACTTGATGAACTGGATAGGTACAAATGGAGCGGACATCAAGCCATGGTAAATAAACAATCTGACGGGATTTTAGACGTTGAGGGTGTCCTATGTATATTTGAAGACTCAAATCCAAGGTTAGATTATTACGATTTTATCAAATCTAAGGATCTGAACAGCAAAGATAAGGAGGTAATAAATAAGATCAGATCAGCAAATCAAGGCAGGTATAGTTCCGCAAACTCTGACTCCTGGGCGATAGGAGACCAAGAATTCAGGATGAGAGTACTGGAGCTGCACAATAGTAATCGGGTCAGGATTGCAAAGCATGTTCGGGAAAGCGTCAGCATAGATTCATTACTGGAAAAAATCTGCATTTGTATAAATGTCGATAGAAAAGCCATGTGTAATCAAGGGCGCCTGAACGAGATTTCAACAGCTCGCCAGTTGTTCGCCATCATCGGGTTCTGCGTGTTTGAGTTCACATGTACCAAACTGGCTGGCAGTTTGGGGGTCACAGCCTCCGCTGTTTCTCGAATGATTTCCAGAGGCAATCGAATTACCGGATTAGATTTGCTTAAAGAGATGGTTTGTTGCGATTAATAGTAAAAGCGAATCGAGTCTGGGATAATCCGGCAAAGAGAAGTGCTGAGTTCAAGGACTTAGGTTATTATTGACTTTTTGCTGATTTCAAAGGTGCCTCAGGAGCCTATCCTCGCTTGTTATACCTCAGATAAAAGAACCGGTAGTGACATTTGTGAATGATTTAAAAGTTGGTACCTTGAATCACTTTT
>CAYLVN010000460.1:0-2863 GCA_964387115.1 uncultured Fibrobacter sp. | reverse complement strand
AATTCATCCCAGAGATGATTTAGGAGAGAAACATTAAGGCACCTCTGGGGTGAGACTGTGACTTAACCGTTAAATGGATCTGTGGAGAGTCACAAAGTCACCTCAGGGGAAGCCTCAAGTCACATGTACACTAAACTCTGAGAAAAATGTTGGCATTGTTGTTGAACCAATTTTCTCTTATTTGCCTTATAATCACCATTCAAAAAGGAGACTTAGAAAATGGAACCCAAAGGCCTTAACATAATTAAAGCCGCCGCACCTTTTGAATTACCGCCATTACCATTTTCTCCCAAAGATCTTCAACCCCATATTTCCGAAAAAACCATCTCTTTTCATTATGATAAGCATCACCGGAAATATGTTTCCACAACAAATGAACTGATAAAAGGTACACAGTATGAAAAATCTACTCTGGAGCAGATAGTTAAGGCTACAGCCGGAAATCCCGAACAGCAGAAACTCTTCAACAATGCCGCACAGGCCTGGAATCACTGGTTTTACTGGAACTGTCTTTCATCTGATGTTATCAAGCCAAAAGAAAAACTCATGCAGGCCATAAACTCCTCCTTTGGATCATTTGACAAGTTCGCCAAAGAACTCATCAGCACGTCTGTGGCTCAGTTTGGGAGCGGCTATGGATGGGTAGTGATGGATAAAGGGGTTCTGAGAGTGATAAAAACCTCAAATGCAGATACCCCCATTGCTCATAATTTAAAGCCTGTAATAGGAATCGATGTCTGGGAGCATGCATATTACCTTGATTACCAGAACAGGCGTGAAGATCATGTGGTAGCGCTGGTAAATAATCTGATCAATTGGGACTTTGCGGAACGCAATCTGGAGATGGAATAAAAAAAGGCCGGAAATCTCCGGCCACATTCATCTGTGTGTCTTCTGTTAACCAATAAACAGGCATTTTGTGGCGAAATCAGGATCGCTGGTCAGGTTTACGCCAAGTTTCCTGAGGCCAGCTTCATCACCAGGAGTCGGGATGTGAGTGATATGAACCTCACATCCACGCAGCATTTCAAGTTTTTCAATTGCAGCCTGCGCTGCAGGGTTGAAGATTCCCGAAAGGCTCAGTGCTATTAAAGTTTCTTCAAGATCGAGACTGACTTCTTTGCCCCTGAGTACGTCCCGTTTGAAATGAGAGAGCGTCTCTGTGATATTGGATGGAAGCAGTTGCAGTGAGTCGGGAATTCCTGCCAGATGCTTTGCAGCATTCAAAATGAGGCTGGCGGCTGCATGAAGCAGGTTGGAATTTTTCCCTGTCACTATTGTACCATCTGGAAGTTGAATCGATGCACCACAGTAGACTCCCTCAGAACCTTTGCCTCTTTTTCTGGCTTCTGATGCCGCTTTTCTGGCAGGTGCAACCACCTTGCGGTCATCGGGCGTTGCACTTACACCATGCATGATAAGTTCGGCACGCTCCACAGTCTCTTTTTCAACCAGCCCCATCGCATACTCGCATGAGTACCTGAAGTACCGACGGATTATTTCTTGTATAGAAGCTTCCCGGACGATATTATCATCTGTAATTCCAAAGCCGGCTCTGTTTACTCCCATATCTGTTGGTGATTTGTAAATGCAGGGCTCACCTGTAATCTTTTCCATAATCCGACGAAGAAGCGGAAATGCCTCAACATCCCGGTTATAGTTTACCACTACTTCATTGTAGGCTTTCAGATGATGAGAATCGATCATGTTCACATCGCGCAGATCTGCTGTCGCTGCTTCATAGGCTACGTTTACAGGATGCTCAAGTGGAAGGTTCCAGATAGGGAATGTCTCAAATTTTGCATAACCAGCCTTGATGTTTTTCCTGCGGTCATGGTAGAGCTGTGAAAGACATGTGGCAAGTTTTCCACTTCCCGGCCCGGGACCGGTCACCACAACCAGAGGCTTTGATGATTCTATATAGGCATTTGCCCCGTAACCCTCATCGCTTACGATTGTTTCGACATCAACAGGATACCCTTTTGTAAATCTATGCGTATAGACACGTACGCCCCGGCGTTCAAGCTTGTTTTTAAAAAGGGTGGCAGTAGGCTGCTGTTCATAACGCGTTATTACGACACCGCAGACATTAATGTCCCATTCCCTGAGATCATCAATGAGCTTTAATGCATCAGTGTCATAGGTGATTCCAAAATCAGCACGCATCTTCTTGCGCTCGATATCTCCTGCATAAATGCAGAGAATAACATCAACTTTGTCCTTCAGTTGCTGAAGAAGGCGCATCTTGACATTTGGATCATATCCCGGAAGAACTCTGGCAGCATGGTAATCGTAAAGCAGCTTGCCGCCAAACTCAAGATAAAGTCTGTTGCCAAACTGTTCTATTCTCTGAGTAATTTCTCTGGTCTGTTCTGCCAGGTATTTTTCATTATCAAAGCCGGTTTTTCCAACCATGCCTGATGCTCCTTTTAAATACAGCTATCTTGTCCCCACCGGTTCATCCAGAAGCTGCTGTTGAATATTTGTAATTTCTTTATGATACGACTGTAGCGACTTTACAATAGTGGCTCTCTTCTGCCGATCGGCAATACCCCGGGCGGTTGCTTTTGCTGCCGCGAGGGTGGTAATGTAGGATACTTTGTATTTGACTGCAGCGAAGACTTCATCAAATGTTCTTTCATCTTCCATTTATATTTCTCCTATGTTCACATCCTATTGTGTGGCCAACCATAAATCCGCTGAAAAACGCGCAAATAGAAAGGAACACAATACCTATAATCGTTTCAACCATTTTTATCATCTCCTTTAATACCTTTTAAGTATTGGTATAAGTTTATCATAATAAACATTATTTGCATCAAATATTTTTAGAATCTGCTTATCTAATGATTTGTGATCTGTA
>CAYLVN010000459.1:0-2864 GCA_964387115.1 uncultured Fibrobacter sp. | reverse complement strand
AAAGTACTCTTGTCTGCACAGGCGGCGGATCATCGACATCTTCAACATCCGATTCCTCATCATTCTCCATAACAGTGGCAGAAGAAGCAAAAGTTGACGGGACCTGCATGGCACTCTCAAGCCCCGGAAGCATCAAAACAGAAAAGGATGTTTATATCACAGGTATTCTTTGGGCCCGGGACAGGGTATGCCACCTCGGAAAAATGAAAGGTATAATCAGAGCTGTCAGAGTTATCGACTGTGAAGGTGATGCCAGACCGCTCACAGGAGGATCAGCAGATACCGCACCTGCAGAGGGAAACGCTCTTCCAGGCAAACTTTCGGTGCTTGAGAACATAACGGATTACAAGATGCCCTACTACAGCGGCCTCCCCTCAATTCTAAAATGGGAGGAAGACTGATTGTGTCTGTCAGAAAACCTGACAACTCCGGATTTACGCTCCTTGAGGTAATAGTGGCATTCTTTATTTTCGGGTGCATATCTGCGGCACTGCTCAAGGCATTGTCTGCAGCAGACCGTATCCAGGGACGAGCCTCTTTAATCACTAATGCATCGATGCTTGCAGAAAGCGAAATCGAACGTATTAGAAATAAAGCTGATTTCTTCGAAGCTGTACAAGACTGCACTTATACTGAAACCGCAGGCTCAAGAATTTTTCAGGTCGACAGGCGTGTAATCCCGCCTGATGATTTTTCTATCGAGGATAAACCGGAAATTATGGAAATTGAGGTGACAGTAAAAGAAAACTCTCAATCATCCGGATCTCTGGTGCGGTACCGTTTTCTCCAGGGATATCAAAAGTGAAAAAGCACCGGGGACATACTCTTATCGAAATGACAGTAGCTGTAGCAATGGGAATCGCAGTCATTGCATCAGTTTACTTTGCCTGGAACTACATGAATCTGCATATAGCAAGGCACTCCGCCAAAACGCAGCTGTCGTTTGAAACAAACCGCATCATCAGTTCAATTTCATCCCTGATCAGACGTTCTCCTGAGATTCTGAATTGGAGTGAACATACGATTGTTTTTCTGTCACCATCGGGAAACGACACGATCAGCTATGTCTATAACGGCAGTAACCTTCTCCGCAATAGTGATACGGTCTCGATGGTGAAAAGTGATGCCGAAATTATTAAATTCGGCATCAGGGATCTCCAGGAGAACAGAACTGAAGATCAGCGTTCTACCCTCTTTGAGATCTCCATTACTCTTGCCGACATCCATGATACCCTGGAAAACAGAGTAACAGTGAAGGCAGGTAAAGTAGCTGCAAAGAATAATGATTTTTTCGGAAGTGAGGACTGGTAGCTGCTTCAGTCAAAAAAACAGAAGCCTCGTGGAGGCTTCTACCCTTTTGAATCGACAGTAGAATAACAGTAAACGATTTCCCCGAAATAGAGAGTATGGTAATCTTTATTGGGGTACAGATGTTTGTAGTTATCGGCAAGGAAAGCCGGGTTCATTGCTGATTTGAAAGCTATTTTGCACTCAAAATGAATACCCGGGACATTGATGACAGGAGTGCGCATCTTTTCACCCGGGAAGATTTCCAGTCCGCATTCCTTTAACTTGTCAACTTTTCTTCCTGATTCGCTGCCACAGAATTCAAGCTGCTTTGAAACATCCACCATTGGAACACTTACAGTGAATTCTGAGGATTTCTCGATAATATCGAAACTGTGGCGTGATTTACGGACCATAACAGTCATCACCGGCTTCGCCCACATGATCCCCAGCGAAGCCCATCCGATAGTCATAACGTTTAGATCATCTCCGGACTGCACTGTGAGAAATGCCCCTTTGCGGATCTGCGCCATCACTTTTTCTGCTACTGCCATAAAATCTACCGGATGCATTATCGAGACTCCTGTTTCTTTAGAGGTTTCGAAAAATATAAATAGTGCGAAAGAAGTTTACGGAAATTTTCCGGTTTAAAGTCAGACTCCGATTCCCCAGAGCACTCGCCCTATATTGTTTATCACTCCAGTAAGCGTCGGATGAGAGACTTCAAACCTCCTTGCAGACAAAGACATCCCTTCAAGAGCATGTTTAATGAGTTCAGGGTTGCGGCTCACTCTTAAAGCTTCCTGCAAAGATGCCTCCGTGAATCTGGCTATGCTGCGGGCATCCTCTCCATGAGTCTCCCCTATTGCAGACACTTCCTTCTTCAGCTTGTCGACAAGGCAGAGCAGTTCCTCTCTCTGAGCAGCATTGATCGCAGGATTTTCCCTTATCTCTTTCTCTATCCTCTGAAGCGTATCATTCAGCATTCTCTCCTCCTATCGGGAAGTTTTTACCTGTGTAAAGGCTTATACTTGACTCTTGTGGGCTGCTCAGCATCGATACCCAGCCGTTCTCTGCGTCGTTCCTCATAAGACTCATAGTTGCCCTCATGGTACACAACCGAGCTGTCACCCTCAAAAGCAAGTATATGGGTGGCAATCCTGTCAAGAAACCAGCGATCATGGCTCACGATAACCGCACACCCTTCAAAATCACTTATCGCCTGTTCCAGAGCCTGCAGAGTCTCAACATCGAGATCATTTGTAGGTTCATCAAGAAGAAGAACGTTTCCACCGGTTTGAAGAAGCTTGGCCAGATGAACACGGTTGCGTTCACCGCCCGAAAGATCCCCTACGAGTTTCTGCTGGTCGGAACCCGAGAAATTGAATTTTCCCACATAGGCCCGGGAGTTCACCTCTGTTTTGCCAAGAAGCAGAGTGTCTTTACCGCCTGTTATCTCTTCAAACACAGTTTTTGAACTGTCAAGAGCATCCCTGGTCTGATCCACATAACTGAGCGCCACGGTCTCCCCTATAGTAAGATTTCCGGCATCGGCCTTCTCACTGCCGGTTATCAGG
>CAYLVN010000458.1:0-2869 GCA_964387115.1 uncultured Fibrobacter sp. | reverse complement strand
TGATCCAGAGCGCAAACAGCATAATTTTATTATGGAACAGTGAGGGGAAAGTCACATTTATCAATGATTTCGGGCTTAATTTTTTCGGGTACACCTCTCCTGAGATCGTGGGCCACAATATTTCCATGCTCTTTGAGTTCAGGCCTGATATTGGGAAGGATTCTGCTGAGCTTTTCAGGATGATAGCCGGTGATCCGGAGCAGTATATCAGCATGGAGCATCGGAATGTAAAGAAGAATGGAGAAAAGGTCTGGATCGCCTACACTAACACTCCTTTACCTGATGAGAATAGAGATATTAAGGAGATCCTGTCGATCGGTAATGATATTACCGCGGTGAAGTCAGCCACCCAGTGTCTTCAGTACCGTGTTGGTCTTGAAAAACTTCTGAACACTCTGGCAACCAACCTTATTAACACAAGGATTGAGCGGATTGATGTAATAGTAAACAATTCCATACGACTGCTTGCCAGGTATCTGGAGATGGACAGAGGATACATCTGCTTAATTGTAAATAAGAAAAAAGAGTATGACTGCCGCTACGAGTGGAAAAGAAGAGATCTTGCGAAAAGAGAGACCGGGTTCAGCCACTTATCGACTCTTCCGGAAAATGAGGGTGTCGGGAAATTCGGGGTGGTTTTTGTGTATTCACCTGAAGAGGTTTCCTCAGAACAGGACCGGATACTTCTTGAAAAAGCGGGTGTGGTGTCTCTTATTGAGGTGCCGCTGGTACTTGAGGCAAAGGTCCTTGGGTATATGGTATTTGAGTCTTTTACTAAAAAAAGAGAGGTTACCGATGATATCAGGAAGATTCTGAGGATATCCGCGGCGATGTTTGTAAATGCGCTGGAGCGCAAAAAAATGGTCGAAACTCTTATAGAGGAAAAAGAGCTTACTCAGAAATATCTTGATGCCGCGAGGCTCAATGAAGAGCGGTTGAGGATTGTGGTGATGAACTCCCCTGACTATATCTTTCAGCAGGATCTCTCTCTCAGGTACACCTGGGCTCCACGAAGAGAAGCGGTACCGGTATTTGTACCGGATCCTGTGGGAAAGACTGACTTTGATATCTTCGATACCAAAGATGCTCTCAGGCTTAAAGAGCTGAAAGAGGAAGTGATAAAGAGTGGACAGGGGACCCGTGCAGAAATTCTCATGCATAATAATGGTAAAATTATGTATCTGGATATGTTCTATGAGCCCTGGAGAGATGGCGAAGGAAAAGTTGTTGGAATCCTGGGATATCTGAGGGATATAACCGAGAGAAAACTATCTGAACAGAGCCTTTCCCGTGAGCGGAAAAAAGCCGAGCAGAGGGCAAATGAAGCAGAGGAGGGCAGGGCTATATTGAATGCACTGATGGAGCATATGCCGGAAGGGATAATAGTTGTTAATGCGCCTGAGATGAAAATAAAAATCATAAGTAAAGAAGCTGTAAAGATGCTTGGAGTACCTGTAAATGAGGTGCTTGAGACTAAATATGGTATAAGGCACGAGTTGTGGGGGGTCTTTAAAATGGACCATACCTTACCCCTTCCCCGGGAGCTTCCTTTGGTAAGGACTGTAGAGCAGGGGGAGATGATAAATGATGAAGAATGGATTATCCGCAGGCGTGATGGCCATGAGACTGTGGTTTCCGTAAGTGCGGGCCCGATTCAGGACCACAATAATAAAATTGTTGGCGGGGTTGTGTCATGGAGGGACATCTCTGCACGTAAAATTGCCGAGGAGGAGATCAAAACCAGAACAGAGGAGCTGGCTGCAGCCAACACAAGGTTAAAAGAGCTTGACAGCTTGAAAAGTGAATTCGTTTCAATGGCCTCCCATGAACTCAGGACACCCCTGACTGGCATTATTGGACTGACCCAGACTTTGATGTCGAAAGATATTGAGCTCGATGAGCAGGAGAGAGATCGATTCCTTGGCATAATAGAATCTGAAGGGAAGCGCCTGGGAACTCTTCTTGCCGATATTCTTGATCTGACAAAGATAGAAACCGGGGTCGCTGATATCAGCCTTGAAGATACAGATATAAATAAATTGATAAGAGAAACGGTCGGGTTTATTCCTGTTCCGGAGAATGTAAAGGTTAATGTCCTGCTTCCTGAAGATCGTTCTGTCTGTGCAAGGGCTGATCATGACAGGCTTAAACAGGTTCTTCTGAATCTGATCGATAATGCAGTTTTTTACGGAGGCAGTCCCGGGACTGTAACGGTAGGAGTCAGAAAGTTTGATCATCGTGTGCAGATAGATGTAAGTGATACCGGACCCGGGATGAACCCCGATGAGTTGTCCAGAGTATTCAACAAGTTTTATCGGTCAAGAGCTGCAAAAAAGGTCAAATCCCAGGGAAGCGGCCTGGGGCTGACTATAGCAAAAAATATTATAGAGGCTCACGGGGGTGAGATATGGGTAAAGTCGGAACCTGGAAAAGGTACCACTTTCAGTTTTACGATCCCTGAAAGTGAAAGCTGTTGTGATGGGGAAAAAGATTCCGATAGTAGAGTATGAAGGAGTTGAAAAGTAGGAATGAAGAGTTTCTGGAAGAGGGTGTCCCCTCTTTCGCTCAAGCCCGTCGAGGACGCCGGTCTTGCGCTATCACCCCGTGTTGTCCACCATTTGGGAAGGCAGGTATGACTATCACATTTGCAAACGTCTTTGCGGCCGCAGCAGCGAACTGGTGGTAGATTAAAACAGATTGTAGCCTGGAAGAATTCAAGCATGTACTGAAGGGTCACAAGTCGCAAGTCACATGTTGTAAGTCACAAGTCGCAACTCACATGTTGCCTCGTGGCCAACAGCTATAGTGCAACTGTAATGCACTGTACCCGGTGCTTTACAGTTGAATTACAGCTTTGGTATGTTGGTGG
>CAYLVN010000457.1:354-2878 GCA_964387115.1 uncultured Fibrobacter sp. | reverse complement strand
CTGACTTGTAACTCCTGACTTGTAACTCCTGACTTGTAACTCCTGACTTGTAACTTTCGACTTGTAACTTTCGACTTGTAACTTTCGACTTGTAACTTTCGACTTGTAACTTTCGACTTCCAACTTTCGACTTCCAACTTGCTACTTCCAACTTGCTACTTTCGACTTGCTACTTTCGACTTGTGACTTGCAACTTGTGACTTGCAACTTGTGACTTGTGACTTGTGACTTGTTATATAGTTTCACTCCAGGAAAATTCTCTCCAGCGCAGACCTCGACCGGTTTCCTTTTTTGTCAAAGGCTTCTATATAGTACCGCACGTCTCCCATGCCCTCCGGAAGATTTACCCTGTAATAATCGGCTGTTGCCGCGGGGTTTGTTTTCGATGGGTATGGGCCGCTTGATTGCATTGGCATCCGCTGCTCTTTACCGCCTCCGCGCAGTATCAGACTTACATTGTCGATCCCGCTGATATCGTAAATAAAGGTGTGTACAGTCGCTGTCTTTTCCGCAGGACGCAGACAACCCTGACCCCATGTCTGACCGCCCGGGTTTTCCGGTGTAACCCAGGGGGCAAAGATTGTGGGCCCGGTCTTGTCCCCTTTTCCTGAGAGTTTTGAAATCAGGTTTCCTGTGATCGAATGTGCCGCATTCGCGGCATCTGTGACCTGCTGATCCCAGATCTGCTGGCCTGTCCAGTACCAGTAGCAGCTTGTCTCCGCTGTCAACATCAGCCGCTCTGCCCTCCGGAAACTTTCATCAACGAGCCCCGCATCCTCAAGACTGTGGATATAGTTCTGAAGAGCGGTCAGGACAGCCCAGGAATTTAGATCGGGGCTGTAGGGCTGCTCATACATACTGAACCATTTTCTGAACTGCGGATCTCCGTTGTCGGCACCGCTCCATGATCCGGGTTCAACGTGAACTGCGTTTGATGGATCAGGCGGGAACATCTCCAGATAATCATCGATAGTTGTCAGCTCAAACCTGCTGTCCTGTTTGAGCCACTGCACCATCCCGCCTGTATTATGATGATAGTAGCTGTCGGCCCCGCCGCCATGATTGTCACCATCGGAATGAAGGATAAAAAAGGGCGGATGTTTTGGGTCGAAAGAATTGTTTTCGACTATGTTATCGTAAAGCTGTCCAAGAACCTGCTCATACTGTAAAGCACCATACCCCCCGCGGGCATCCTCATTTCCTATATAGCGTTCTGCAGGCACGCCTATTATTGTGTAAACTTTCCCGTCGGGGTCCTCATACCTGATATATTCAGGTCTCAGCAGAGACGGGCTGATTTTACTTCCTGCCCAGATATTTCTCAGTTGAAGCCAGTCGTTGACAGGCTCATTCTGCTGCTCGGATCTGTTGGGCGGAAGCATCCCTTCGTTTATTCCCGCATAGGGGTAATCTTTACAGGCACGATACCGGTGTATCGAATCGTAAATTACTGCCTTAATCCCTGCCTCTTTGAGCGCAGGAATCATTCTCACGTGAAAAGCAGTCTCTGGCGGGAAAAGAATATCTATGGGGTCGGTTCCAAATGTTTTCCTTATTATATCCCTGTGATAGGCGATCTGTTTTATTATGTCCCGATCAGGGATAAGCGGCATCAAGGGGTGAAAAAATCCAAACGCGGAAAATCCCATCCTCTTTTTGCCAAGAGAGGTCTTCTGATTTGAAATATCCGTTAAACCCCTGTTCCATCCCCGGAAACATCCACCGCAGAGCCCTTCGTTATCGCATCTGTTAAGCTGCTCGATAAGACTTCCGCTCCAGCTTGTCGAAAGCCCGCCATGTGGAAGATCCCCTTCGGAATACTGGCTTACTGCATCGGGGATAAAGTGTGTATAAGGACCGCATCTTGAGCCGAAAATTGAATCTTTCTCTCCATCCCAGTACGATTTATCCGCTGCACGGTAATAGGGCTGGTGCATGTGTTTATGAATACCGAAATAAATCTTTACGCCCGATGAGTCCCGGACACGAACTGCAGGAGTTTTCTCTGTCGTTTGATGCTCAACCCTGATCTGCCCGTTCCATTTTACCCAGTCCCCGCCTCCGGAACTCCGCCAGTCCTCTTTGCGGCACCCTTCAACCTGAACTGAATAGTTTCCCGGGTAAAGAAGTTTCCCGGGGATATCAACCGAATACTGAAAATCCTTCGATACAGCGATTTTTTCACCATTAAACAGGTGCTCGATACCATTATCGCGGATAATAACCTGTGGAAACGGAACCGGCCCGTCTGTACGGAATTTTATCTTGAATTTTTCCGATTTTCCCGATGATTTGTCTGTATTGATATTATCCGGGATGTCAACTGATATGATCTTTGTAAACACCTCGCCGAAATTTTTATTCTCTTGTGATATCGGTCTCATGGTTTGAATACTCCTTTTACAGCCACTACTGTCACGGACGTCATGCCGTTGAAAAACGGCATCCATCAGAGAATTCGGAGTACGGTGAAGATGGATTCCGGCTTTCGCCGGAATGACGGATCGCGGTTGTTACGGCATTG
>CAYLVN010000457.1:0-344 GCA_964387115.1 uncultured Fibrobacter sp. | reverse complement strand
AATTTTTATTCTCTTGTGATATCGGTCTCATGGTTTGAATACTCCTTTTACAGCAAGTATATGATAATGAGGTGTGAGGTGGCAAGAGCGTTCGGCGTTCAGCGTTCAGAGGTTCAGAGGTTCAGAGGGGTCGGAGGGGTCGGAGGGGTCGGAGGGGAAAGTCGAAAGTGGTGAGTCGCAAGTCACAACAGGAGTGAGAGTTGATCAGAATAAAGACAGAAATTTTAAACGCAGAGTGCGCAAGGTACGCAGAAACGAAATGATAAAAACAGGACGCAAAGTATAAACGCTCTGCGTTTACAGGATGATAATTATAATCAACACTACTGCATGAAACCTGGATT
>CAYLVN010000456.1:0-2896 GCA_964387115.1 uncultured Fibrobacter sp. | reverse complement strand
CCCTATGGCTCTCCGGTAGATGTAATTGGTAAATATCTTCAGTTCCTGCTTGTTTACAACAAGGGAGCACTTTTTGGGATCAACCCACGTGATTTTATACCCGGCTTTCCGGTAAACCAGTTCTTTATAGTATTCATGATTATCGCCATTGTGGTACTTATTTTATACTACCACTGTCTGCCTAAAAGTGAAACGGTCATGCACTGGGGGCTGGCAATGATTTTGCCGGGAGCTCTGGGAAATCTCTTTGACCGCATAGTACGTGCGGATAAAGGTGTTGTTGACTTTATCAGAGTTGGTATTTCAGAAGAGGTTTACTGGCCGATTTTTAATCTGGCAGATGCTTGGGTTACAATTGGAGTCGGACTGCTCCTGTTTGCCTTTATTACTGAGGAAAATCGTAGAAAAAAAGTGTCTGTGCAGGAAATTCCTGAAGATAAAAAGAGTGAAAGCAAACCGATAGTTAATGGATGATGAAAAGAAAACGCTGACTGTCGACTGTGGGTCGGCAGGAGAACGACTGGATATATTTCTTGCAGGATCGCTCAATGATGTCTCACGTTCTCAGGTTCAAAAGCTGATAGGGGACGAGCGGGTATTGCTTAACGGAGAGAGAGCATCAAAAAAGGCGCTCCTCCGTCAGGGAGATGTGGTTGAGGTCTCCGGGCTTCGATATCTGTCAAAAGAATGCACTCTTCTGCCACAGGATATTCCCTTTGATATTTTGTATGAGGATGACTATTTCGCCGCTGTAAATAAACCCGCAGGCCTGGTGGTACATCCGGGAAATGGCAACAAAGACGGGACTCTTGTCAACGGGCTTCTGCACCGGATGGGTTCACTGCCAGAGGGAACTTCTGCTGAGCGTCCGGGAATTGTACACCGCCTCGATAAGGATACCTCAGGTGTACTTCTGGTCGCCAAGACAGTTTCGGCACACAGCGCGCTGTCAAGTCTTTTCTCCTGCCGGAAAATTAACAAACAATATGCCGGGTTTTGTATTGGAGCTCCTAAAGAGGACAAGGGGCTTATAAACATACCTCTTGATAGAAGTCACAGGGAACCGCTTAAAAGAACTCCTTCCGAGTCAGGCAAAGAGGCACGTACAGAGTATCAGCTTATTTTACACAGGGCAGGAATTTCAGTGATGATTTTCAAGCCATTTACCGGAAGAACCCATCAGATCAGGGTTCATTGCAGTACCATGGGATTTCCAATCATTGGAGATGTTCTTTACGGGGGCGGAAAAGAACGACTGATGAGGGTAAATCCGGCGGATCGACCATTTGCTTTTTCAATTTTCAAGTGCTTTACCCGCCATGCACTTCATGCCAGATCGATCTCTTTTAAGCACCCCTTTACCGGAGAACAAATCAAGATCTCCGCACCGTTTCCTTCAGATTTCCAGAATGCCGAAAGGCTGTTTGGGGCAGGGGACCTGTTTGAAGAGAAGCCCGATGTGTGATTCCAGAGCTTATACGTCTGTTGTAAGTTAATCAATTTTCAGTATACTTTACTTCCATATTATTATATTATAGAGGGGTACTTTATTAAACTGCAGTTTAATCGTTAAATCAGAGGGATAGTTTTAATGGTTGGGCACATTTGCTTCTTGAGAAAAATATTCCATTTACCGATGGCGGGGACCAGAGCCCGATCTATAGATGGCTTTTCAATTGCACTGCTGTTTTTACTCTCCGGGTTTCTCTTTACATCATGGGCCGGGGGGTACAGCGATGGCCATGGTGATGGAGCATTAACCGGGTGGAGTACTGTTGGATCAAGAACTTGGAGTGAGGTTGATAATTTTGCAGTTCCGTCAAGTGGTAACAGTCGTGGATTCTTATTGAATGACTTTGAATGTGCTGATAACGGGACCTTTTTTGTTTCACTTAACAACTCTGCTGGTCATTCCGCTCAAAGTGGCGGAATCGTTTTTCGACATTCTGCTGCAGAGAAATTCTATTTTGTTGCGGTAAATGTAGGGTGGGACGGAGGTCCAAGTGAAGGGAACGAATTAAGAATGTTCCTGAATACCACAGATTATACCGATATTACAAGCAGTAAGCTGATCAAAAACAATCTGGATTTCTCCAAAAACAATGGGATTTACAACATACGTGTTAAACTTGAAGGTCCCATCTTCACTTTCTGGCTCAATGAAGATAGTCTTGGACAAGTTGTAGATTCAACCCTCTCCTCTGGCAAGGTTGGATATGTTTACAATGCAGTCTATGAACCTTATATAAAGTTTGATTCTTCTTCCTGGGTGGATGAACCGGCCAGGCCAGTAATAGACAGTACCTCACCTTCTGACACGACTGTTGCCGCAGGCAAAAATGTCAATCTTAACGTCAAGGTTTCAGGACCGAAACCATACACTTATGAATGGTACAAAGATGGGGAAGAGACTGTCATCTCCACAAATTCTGCTTTGACAATCGAATCTGTGTCTGTAGATGATAACGGATCCGCTTATTTCTGCATAGTGACAAACGAGACTGGCTCCGATACAAGCCGCAGTGCGCATCTGACCGTTTTAACTGAACCATCAATAACCATTCAGCCACTTGATTTAACTGCTTACTATGAAGATAGTGCGGCATTCACGGTTGAAGCTTCTGGTGGAGCTCTCTCATACAGGTGGTTCGTTAATGACGAACCCGTTGATGACACAACACCGTCACTGAAATTCAGAGCTACAATTGCAGAGCACAATTACACATACATGTGCGTTGTTTCGAATCCAATAGGCTCTGATACCAGCCTGGTGGCTGTTTTAAAGGTTCTGGATCCTTCACCGGCAATAACTCTTCAGCCCTCAGATACTGCTGTCAGTGAAGGAAATTCAGCCTCCTTTACACTGGAAACCACAGGAAAACCTCCGATTATCTAT
>CAYLVN010000455.1:0-2900 GCA_964387115.1 uncultured Fibrobacter sp. | reverse complement strand
ACTGCGGGATCGGAGCAAAGTAAAACCGTAATTCGACTGAGGGGAATTTATGCTGAAAAAGCACGGGTTCCAGATTGGCAAATTGATACCGATCCCGGAGATCATATTCAAACCGGGAACATTGCAGCTCAAACCTTTTAAACAAAAAGTCAGAATTCTCATTGAGCGGGACAACTTCATTATAAAAACTGCTGAAAACAATGAAGATCTTGCTAAAGCGCTCCGTTTGCGCTACGAGATCTTCTACAGGGAACTGCTCGAGAAAAAACTTATCTCCGGGATGGACATTGACAGGTTTGATTTTAAGTGTGATCACCTTTTAATAATCGACAAAAAAACAGGTAATTACATCGGAACCTACCGGCTGATTTCAAGTCTTTTCTGTAAAAAGTTTTACTCAGCTACAGAGTTCAAGCTGGATGATATTATCAAACTTGAGGGTACAAAGCTTGAGCTTGGACGAGCCTGCGTTCATCGTGATTACCGTACCGGCAGCTCTATTGCTCTTCTCTGGCGCGGCATTGCCGATTACATGAAGGAAACCGGAACAAAGTACCTGTTCGGATGTTCCAGTGTAAAGACAACCGACAGGCGACTGATCGCCGCGATGTACAGATATTTTCAGGAAAGCGGAATGGTTTCCAGTGAAATGAGAATCTCTCCTAAAGGCAGATTCAGGATGCGCAATTTCGAACCGGTACTTAATAGTATCTCTGCACAGGAAATAAAGGACGCAGCCGGACAAATACCCCCATTGATTAAATCTTATATAAAAATGGGCGCACAGATCTGCGGCGAACCGGCTCTGGATAAACAATTCAAATGCGCCGATTTCCTTACCCTGTTCAACACAGAAATGTCAGACCAGAAGGTACACAGGAAATACAAGATATGATCAGGGCTCTGATAAAGATTCCGGCTTTTCTTTTTCTGATGCTGCTTTTTATTGTTGTTTCCATCTTTATTGACCTGATTATCAGAAACAAAGAAAAAAAACTGCGCTGTTTTTCATCCATAACATCTTTAACTGCCCGGGCATATCTGAAAATTCTCGGAATAAGAGTAAAGAGGAACGGTTATCCCGGATCGATCACCTCCCCATGCCTGATCGTCTCCAATCATCTCTCTTACATCGACATACTCATCCTCTCGTCGGCTACACCTTCACTGTTTATAACATCGGTAGAAGTGCAGAAGACATTTTTCCTGGGGTTCATATCCAGACTGGCCGGAAGTCTTTTTGTGGAAAGGCGTAATAAATCCCGTCTCAGGGAAGAGATTGACAGGATCACCGACTGCCTTAAGAAAGGCTTTGTAATTACCCTCTTCCCTGAGGGCACATCATCAAATGGCGAAACTATATACCCGTTTAAGGGCGCCCTTTTTTCGGCTTCCCGGAACAGCGGCATCGATATTTTACCTGTGTGTATAAAATACAACTCTATAAACGGCAAACCGATTTCAGCTGTAAACAGAGATCTTGCGTACTATTATGGTGACATCCAGTTTTTCCCTCATCTGATGAAGCTGTTTTTTGTAAAGAGTATCGATGTAACGGTTACATATCTTGAGTGGGTCAAGACAGCAGGTGAAGATCGCAAGGAGGTCGTTGAGTCGTGTCATTCAGCAATCTCATCGGTTTACCATAAAAATTAATGGATAAATTCCCGGTTTTTTAATTTTTCTTCCTGCCCTGGACAATTTTTGCTTTATATTATACCTGGTTCAGGTATCCGGGAAGGGATAAAGTACGTTCAGACTCTTGCAGCTGAAAAGCTTGACCAAATTGCAGGCGCGCTGCACTCTTACGTATCTGCGATTTGTAAAAGCCTCTATACACAAAGATAAGTGCAATTCTTCTGATCCGGGTGCATGAGTCAGGCTATACAAGTGTACAATAATTCAAGGAGGAATGATGCATATTGAACCGGTACGCATTAACAATTACAAAAAGCACGACACCTCCGAAAAGCAAAGTCATAGGAATCTGAATAAAAGAGGTTTGAGTCGACCTCTGGATGTCGTTATCATTGATGAGATGCGCAGGGATAAAAACAATCTGAACTCAAACCATGCCTCTCTGCACAGATTTATCGACCAGATGTCTGATGAACAGGTAAGGGAAAAAATTAAAAACCTTAGAAACGGTTATGATTCCATTGACGATTTTCTGATTGATAAACTTATCATCGAAGAGTTATAACGAAAGCACAGATGGGATTAACAGATCAGATAAAAGATTCGATCCGGTCAAAACTGGTTGTCCGGTACAGGACAGGTGAAGTCCGGAACCCTCAGGTATTGTCATGTGTTATCTGCGGAAGAGATTTTACACTCAATGAGACGCTCTGTCTGTATATAAAGGAAGAAGGGTATATCTGCCGGCCTTGTTCGGAACGATTTGCACCGGAAATGGTAAAAACAATGGATGAGTACCAGGGGAGAGATATCAGGAAAATTATCCGTAAAGGATCTTCCTGTTCCACACTGAGCAGTGCTGAATGGAAAGATGTGAGTGAAAACCTGGCAGCCCTCTCAGAAAACCTGACTGAAATTGCTAAAGGAGTATCAAGAGGCATAGTTGAAGCCCCGGCTGGCTGTATCGGCCTCCTTCATTATGCAAAGGACATTCCCGTCCCGCCAAGGTATCAGGATGAATCGGATCTGGATTTTCAGATCAGATCAAAATCATACCGTGAAAAAAAGATTTTCGAAAAAATTACAAATGAAACCTCCGGGCGTCTCCAGACACTGGCACAGTATCTGATCAAGCTTGGAATGCCTGTAAGCCGAAAGGGCAATGGGTGATACTTTGGAAATGCTCGATGTGCTCCATAGTGACGGTTCGTTTTCCGGTAAAATCGCAAGCAGAGAGGAAGTACACAGAAAAGGCCTTTACC
>CAYLVN010000454.1:0-2906 GCA_964387115.1 uncultured Fibrobacter sp. | reverse complement strand
ATGAAAAATCTATACCGTAGAGATCTGATGGTTTTTCAGTACTTTCGAGACTTTCAACACGAGAAATTAGAACATTAAACATCGAATCTATGCCTTTTTCAGAGATATCCGCAGCCGGATCAATATCTTCGGGCAGGTCAGTCGGATCATCATCATTGATTATATCCTGTGGAACGTCTGTGGGATCTATCAATTTATCTTTGTCATCGGTATTTGTTGGAAAACAGCCAATTAAAGACACCAGTAGAACTGATGTTAACATAGACAACAGTGTTTTTTTTCTCAACGCCATAACAGATCCTCTCTTTGTTGTATAATGATGGATTGATATATTATGGATAAGCTGAATTCAGATTACAGCGAAATGTCACTTTCTATATTTCAGATAAAGCATTTTCTTACCCAATAGTATAGTATAATTATTTCTGCACGTCAATTATTTCTTTCTTTCGCCCTGAAGGGCCTCTCACACTGAGTATCGAAGTTGTGAGATCCAGTTATTATCCTTACAATTACTTTAACAGTAAACGATCTTCACCAATGGTGCACTTTACTGAAAAACGCAAAGCGTTCTTAACTTTGCGTTCTCTGCGAACTCTGCGTTTTACTTTTCCTTCCGGACCTTCGTGTCACCACCATAAGCCAGTTTTCATTTACTAACGTTAATTTTCAGGACACGGTCGAGGGCGACCGTGCCGCACAGATCTTCTCTTTACAAATATTGTTGTTTGCAACTTCTGTCAACTTTTAAGTGTTAAGTATAGCCAAGAACAAGGAGTTTCCGGGAGAGGGAGACCTTAATACAGGTAATAATTAAGAAAAAAGATTTTCTGGAAGAGGGTGCCCCCTCTTGCACTTCAGCCTGTCGAAGACACCGGTCTTCCGCTATCACCCCTTGTTGTCCACCATTTGTGGAGGCAGGTATGTTTATCACATTTGCAAACGCCGTTGCGACTTGCAGTAGCGAACTGGTGGTAGATTAAAATCTATTCAGGACACGGTCCAGGGCGACCGTGCCACACAGAGCCCATTTACATACATTGTTACTTTAAAAAAAACGATCTTCCTTTTTCATTCTTCTCATTTACTCTTTGTTTAAGGAACAACAACTTCAATGGCGCACCTCCTGAAAAACGCAAAGCGATTTTTTACTTTGCGTTCTTCCCTTTGCGTTCTCCGCGATCTCTGCGTTTTTCTTCTCTTCCTGATCTTCGTTCTGCCACCAGAAGCCCGTTTTAGTGTACAACCATTTTATTTTTATAGTCTGAAAGATTTATGTATGTACTTTTTTTCAAAAATATTGAAAGTAACCTCTTTTGCACAACCATTACGGACGTCATGCCGTTGAAAAACGGCATCCATCTGACAATCTCCAAGACCAGACAAGATGGTTTCCTGCTTTCGCAGGAATGACGGAACGTAAAAGAACCTGGTACGTATTAAATGTGCAGGTAGTCTCACTCACAATTGAAGGCATTGCAGATCATATCGACAAAGTGATAAGATCAGGATACCTGAAAGCCTTAGAGCTCATCAGAACTCGCTTCTTTACCTCATCCAACTACGATTTTCAGGATTACAGATTTCATTTGAGTACACGAAGACCCCGCATTTATAATTAATACATGCGGGAAAATAGCAGAAAAACCGGAGCATTGCCACTTCTACTCTTTACCACGCTTTTACTGGTACAGTGTGACAATTCTAACCCTGTCAGATATGTTCATGTAATTAACCTCCTGTCAAATCCTCATGTGGGGCCTCCGGCGGGAAACCCTGATGGAAACAGCTTGATACCTGAGAATGCCGGCCCGGAGGATATTTCAAATCCCGATCATGTTATCGGTGATGGGACTCCTGAGAGCTGTACAGCAGAGGCGTTTATTGATGCTGTTGCACAAGGTGGAACCATAGTATTTGACTGCGGACCTGATCCTGTCACAATAACTCTGGATCAGCCTGCAAAAATCTTTAACGATTCCAAACCTGATATAATAATCGATGGCGGCGGGCTGATTACCCTCAGTGGCGGAGGAACATCCAGAATCCTTTACATGAACACCTGCGATCAGGACCTTCACTGGACCACTTCACACTGCAATGATCAGGATCACCCGCGACTTACTGTACAGAACCTTACATTTGCAGACGGAAATGCGATCAACATATCTAATGATGGTGAAAAAGGAGGCGGTGGAGCAATCTGGGTGAGAGGCGGCCGGTTAAAAATTGTCAACTGCAGATTTTTCAACAATCACTGCGCCTATGGAGGTCCTGATGTCGGGGGTGGGGCTGTCAGAGTATTTGACCAGTATCGGGATCTGCCGGTTTATATCGTAAACAGTACATTCGGTGGCGCCCTGGGATATGGAAACGAAGGCTCAAACGGCGGAGGCATAAGCAGTATCGGTGTATCATGGACTATTATCAATTGTCTCTTTTCTCACAACCGCGCAACCGGATCTGGAGCAAGCTCTCCTAAGGATGGGTTGCCTGGCGGCGGAAGCGGAGGTGCAATCTATAACGACGGCAATACAATGACTCTGTCAATCACTGGTACACTCATTGAAAACAATAATGTAAACGCACACGGGTCAGCTATCTTCTTTGTAACAAATGATTACACCGGAAATATCAGCATCGAAAATTCTGTTATTCGAAACAATACCGGAGGTTCCTGGTATACTCTGCCCGGCATTTCCATGCACCCCCAGACACGGCGTAAAATCACTAATTCGGTTATAGAGTAGCAAATCAAAAGTCAAAAGTCGAAAGTCGAAAGTCGAAAGTCAGGAGTTATTAAGGATGCTATTCGACTGCATAACTGGTTTCAGGATTTTTGGTTTGGCCGGAGGCCCTTTATTGGTGAGCTTACTGCCGTTATTATCACCCGATGGAATACCAAC
>CAYLVN010000453.1:0-2917 GCA_964387115.1 uncultured Fibrobacter sp. | reverse complement strand
CAAAGACCGCAAAATGGTTGTCGCTGACCTGAAGGGGGTATATCAAGCTCCGACAGAGGAACAGGCTCTGAGCGCTCTTAATGAGTTCGAACAAAAGTGGAATTCCCGCTATCCGATGATTGCCAAGTCCTGGAACAGCAACTGGAACCGGCTCAATGCATTCTTTGCTTACCCCATGGAAATCCGTAAGGCAATCTACACAACCAATGCAATCGAATCCTTGAACAGCACATTAAGAAAGGTCATGAAAAACCGGGGATCTTTCCCCACAGATGAATCAAGTATTAAATTGCTCTACATGGCAATCAAGAACGTAATGAAAAAATGGACCATGCCGGTTCGAGACTGGGGAACCGTAATTAACCAAATGTCTATTATATTTGAAGGAAGAATGAATCAGAAATGAAAAGCCCATTTACACAAAATATCTTACAGGGCCTAATTTCTCGAAACAGGGCCCCGGGGTAACCCGGTGCCCCTGTATCGTTCAGCGTTCAGCGTTCATCGTTCATCGTTCAGTGTCCTTCCGCTCACCCAGAGCTCCTTGCCGAAGGGTGAACCTCTTAACCTCTAAACCTTCGATTCCACTTGTACTTCTCTCTAATAAACAGCTATTTTCATTTTTAAGGAAAGATGACAACCGGGGACCAACCGGCAGACCATTTGAACTTTTAGATCTCCACGATAAATATTTACTGTAAGGACTATTGTTACACGTTTAAAGGAGCCACTATGTCAACTCCACGCTCTCTCAGGACCACTATTCCATACCTTGGGGCAGTACTCCTGCTCGCAGCTTCGTTCTCCTTTTCAAGGGAGATCGACGCAACTCAGATACCACTCACAATGACTTTCAGCGGACTTAGAGGGCTGACCCAGACTCTGTCGGGAGAATCACAGGGAACAGGCCGTCTGACTGTAAATGTTTCCGGAAACTGGTATCAGCAGGACAGGGCAATCGCAAAAGCACCTAATGCAGGTACCAATGTAGGAACCGGTACATTTGCCTTTTCTTTTGCACCCAGCAACTATATTGAGCTCTTCGCAAATCTCTCCCTGTTTGGTTTAAACGGTTATGACTACTCTCATGGATCAGGAATCGGCTCAATCTCCGGTGGTATTCAGGGAATGCTGCCGCTTCCTGCCGAAGCACCTTTCAGGCTTGGAGCGCAGTTTGTATTGATCGGCGGGACATCTGCAAACCAGATCAACAATAACTTTGCTGACGGGTACAACTATTTTGAAACCAGAACCGGTTATGACATGATGGGCAGATTGATTGAAAGCCTTATTCTGGGCAATGAGAAAAACAACTTCAAGTTTATGCTCAACCAGGCTTTTGTCACATCTGTTGAAAAGGGGCAGGATCTCATGCTTCTCTCGGCCGGTATTCAGGGCATATTTGCACGATACTTGAGCCTTGGCGTAGAGCTGAACTCCCGTACATATCTAAGCGATGTGCAGATATTGCAAAACCCGCTCTGGATCACTCCATCCTTTACTATCAGAACTCCCTATTTTGTTTCATTTGGCTTCGGATCAGACATCGCACTTTCAGAAAAGCGAACAAATGATCCCGCCGTATACTCACTTGAAAAGTACAGACTTTTCGGTTCGATGACATTCTCAGTTGATGTGCTGGCAAGAAAACGCAGAGATGCCTCAGAGAAGGCACAGTCTGAGGCTTATGAAAAAGCAGAACTGCAAAAGAAAGCCAAAGATCTTGAAGAACGCTCAAGCGCTCTGGCAAAGAAAGCCTATGAAGACTCCCTTGCCCAGCAGCGTCGTGCCGATTCTCTGACCCTTGTCGCCCAGCAGCTCGCAGAGAAGACCAGAAGAGATTCTATTGCCCTGGCCGACTCACTTACTGAGGTGAAAAAGAAACTTGAAGAGGAAAAATCAAAGCGTTCAGAGGCAGAACAACAGCTTCTGTCAACAGGTATGCTGATTCTTGATGCGGTCTATTTTGAAAGCGGGAAAACAGAAATCTCCATCAACTCCAGACCCTACCTTAAAATAATCGGCAAGATGCTTGAGAAATATCCCAAACTGATTATTGAGGTTGGTGGGCACACCGATAATATTGGGAGGTATGATAAAAACATGTTGCTCAGCCAGTTAAGAGGTGAGTCGGTTCGTTCTTATCTGGTCAGCGAAGCTCCGTCACTTATCCAGAGGCTTACGTCCAGAGGATACGGCCCGGACCTGCCTAAGGCATCAAACAGCAGCGCAGAAGGCCGCAAGGTCAACAGGCGCGTTGAGTTGAAGGTTATTAACACAGATGCGTTGCAGGAGTATAACAGGTAAAAAAGTCACAAGCAACAAGTCGTACACAAAAAAAAGGGAGATCTCTCCCTTTTTTTTATATATCACCTTTTACCCCCGACTTTACTATTTCTTCCTCAAATCCGTATTCTCTTCCAGTCTTTAGTGACATCAGTTATATTGATACCGTAAAAGAAATAAAGTATCCCTGCCAGAAGGCAGAGACAAGACCCGCTCTCTGATGAAATCAGCATTTGTTAACCGACCGGACTTCCACGATCTGCACTTCTGCTTAAAACATCTATAATGCAGCGTGTCACCCACCTTAATCCAAAGGATTATATGTCTTTTTCATCATTCAGCCTGCACGAATCAATTATGCAGGGCATTTACGATTCAGGTTATGAAAATCCCACCGAGATTCAGCAGAAAGCGATCCCCCCTGCTTTACAGGGAAGAGATGTTATCGGATGTGCCCCGACCGGCACCGGCAAAACCGCAGCCTTTGTACTTCCGATCTTGAACAAGCTGACCCAGTGTCCTGACAGTGACAAGTATGTTCATCCTTTTGCACTGATCCTCACCCCTACCCGTGAGCTTGCGCTTCAAATAGAAGATTCAATAAAGACTTACGGCTCCAGCACTCCCGTGC
>CAYLVN010000452.1:0-2934 GCA_964387115.1 uncultured Fibrobacter sp. | reverse complement strand
TCTTCCTCAGTTCTTCCTTGAAGCTCTCTGCCATCAATATGCCATAAGAGGTTTGCGGGGCCATGATTGCGAATTCTCTTATATTGAGATTTTCTACAGCATAACGGGCAGCCTTTTGACCCAGAACACCCATTGTAACATTCATCTGAAAGATGTTTTTTCCCAGCCCGGCTATACCATCATCAGTTGCAGTCGGAGAGATCATCACAACCGGTTTTCCAACAGACATGGCGGCACAAACTGTCGCGGTGTGGCTGAGAACCGGTCCGATGATTACCGGGATTCTGTGGTCATCGATAAGCTCTTTTGTACGGCGTGCAGTCTCAACCATGTTGCCTTTTGTGTCTAGAACAATGTTTTTAACACTCATCCCGCTCTGCCGATTTAAGAGCTCGATTCCAAGTTGTGCTCCCTGAACCACTCTCTTGCCCACTTCCGCTTCATCACCGGAAACAGGAGCCAGAATGCCAACCTGTAAAGTCATTTTCTGCTGGTCCCTGGCTTTCAGAGCCAGATCTCTGAGTAGCGGCTCATATCTGGACCTAGGGAAAGACCTGCGGTAATCTTCTGCCTGACTCTGAACTTTTGCGAACTGGCCCATGGAGTAAAACCCGGCAATTTCATAGTACCGTACTATTTCCAGTATTCTGTAATGAAGGGGCAATCGAGCGATTTCTGAGACTTCACCTGAAGGCATCTGCCTGCAAATAACCTCTGTATTGGCAAGAGATAGTGAATCGAGTACAGATGAGACACCCCCCTCAAGACAGGCCGAAAAAGCAGAAATTGATTGTGAATACATCTCCTCCCTGCCCAAAGCTACCCCTTCCAGATACCACAAGCGTGGCGTGAATCTGGACCCGGGGAATTTCTGCCGGAACATGGAAAAAAGCCTGTGCATAGAATCATAATCACCTTTTCTCACCATCGCCTCACAGATAAGAGGCACCAGCGATTCTGATTCATTGCCTTTGCCATTTTTTTTCAGGTAATTTCTGATGACAATTATTGTTGAATCATAATTCCCAGCCCTATAGTATCCGGTAGCCCTCTCAAGCACATTAGCTGCCTGGAGATGTTCCGGAACAGCCAAAAGTATAATGAACGCAAGGCCGGAAAACAGCTTTATCATATATTTACTCCAGAAAAAATCTTCCGAACTCAATGGTATCTATAGATGAGATGTTATTGCGCAGTTTTTCTTTCTCAGACATGTTGCCTGATATACCCTTTTCCATTACAGATTCTTTAACGAAAATACTGGTTCCGCATCTTAGTGCCAAAGCCAGCGCATCACTGGTGCGGCAATCGATAAAAATCATCGAATTACCATCGGTGACCTGAAGACGGGAGAGAATTGACTGTTCCTGAATATCATAAATAACAACTCGGGTCAGTTTTCCACCAAGCTGCTCAAGAATTATTCTGACCAGATCTATTGTGAGTGGCTTCTCAGGAGTAACATTCAGAGACTCTATAGCTATCGCGCTTGCCTCCAGTGGTCCAACAGGAACAGGAAGTGTCCTTTTACCACTGACTTCCTTTAATATCACCACAGGGGAATTGCGGCTGGTATCCATTGCAAAAGATGCTATTTCAACCTGAACCAGCATATTTATCTCCATTCCTTCTTAAAAAGCCAAACATTACCGCTGTCCTCAGACTTCAAGGACATCTTTCAGAAAAATACACTTGATATGACAGTTTTGCCAGTAAAACGCTCAAGTGTACTCAAAGCCCTTCTGACGGAAATATTTCCGGTGTTCTTTTTCCACTTTCCGGAGCAGTCTTTTCTCATTCCAGGTAAGTTTTTCTTTGTACTTACCAGATTTTAAGTCCTCAACAGTCTTAATAACCGGAAGCAGCTTATGAACAACCTTACCGCTTTGCCTGACCATTGTATGGATTACAGGTGTCAGCCTGATATTTCCAAGCCTGACCATCTTGCGGCCGGAACTGTCAAACCCTGTATCCAGTATCACCTCTGCAATATGACTCATCTTCTGAACAGCGAATTTCAGTCCCCATGATGTCATATTTCCCAGGGAATACAGAACAGCTGTATCCCGACCATCCTTTGTTCTGTATCGCTCTGATAAATTAATAATATGTGGATGATGTCCGATAATCAGATCTATTCCAGAGTCAAGTAGATTGTGTGCCCGAGTAACCAGACGATGGGGTGGATAATACTCAAACTCAACACCCCAGTGATTACATGCGATTATGAAATCAGCACCCCTTGTGCGTGCAAGTTTTATTTGACGGTATATCATTGACGGGTCATAGTCGTCATCTGCAAGAGCATTAAAACGTACCAGATTTGTACCATGTTTGAAACTGCTTTCAAGAGGTATACCATTAGTTGAAAAGGTGTAGGAAAGAACGGCAATTTTTATTCCATTGCATTCAAAAATCGGGAAAAGATCCTGTTCATCAGAAGTCCTGCATGCACCGGAATATGCAATCTCTTTTCTATCCAGATAATCACAAGTCGAGATTATCCCGCCGGAGAGACTATCATTGATATGATTGTTTGCCAGACTGACTACATCAAACATTCCAAAACGGCTATCGCCCAGAAGCGGCTCAGCATATGACTCTGGCACAGAAAACCTGAGAAGTTCTTCGATTATACATTTGGGATTTACCGCAAATTCCATATTGGCGATCCGCAGATCCCCACTGAAGACATCTGAACCGATATTACTCCATAGTTCTTTGCCGCCTTCACCCGCAAGATCCTTTCTGCACATCAAATCTCCAACAGCCTTAATCACTACCGGCTGTGGATTCAGCATCACCGCCCCCCCCTGGTCAGGACTCATATCTTTTGAAAAAGCCTCCTCAAGACCTGATCCACGGAACGGTTTTTTAACCGGACTGAGACCTAGCGGTCGGCTATACTGTGTACATCAAGGTCACAGAAAGGAG
>CAYLVN010000451.1:0-2966 GCA_964387115.1 uncultured Fibrobacter sp. | reverse complement strand
GGCATCGCTTCTACAGGCCCGAACTCCTCTGTGGCGTTTTTGAAATCAACCGAAACGAGCTTGTATTCGTAAAGAACCTCATTGTAAACATCTTTGTCTATCCACTTATAATCTCTGGAGCCTTGGGATACTCCGGACGGCGCGCCTGGAATAATCTCATCGTTTAGAAGCACCCAGCCGGTATCTGTACCGCTTAGAGCCTTCTCCTTCAGCAGCGTAACCGCACCGTCTACGGCATCTCTCTTTCCCTGCAGGCTGCTCAGACTGTCGTAAAATGACGGTTTGACTCTTCTGTAGAGATTGTAACCCAGATTCTCGTGCTCGCTTTCAGTTCTCCAGCCGATCGTGTCACAACTCTGCCCCCCCCTGGCCCAGAATCCAGATAAAGTCACAGCTAATGTCCTGTCAGCAGAGATAAAAACCCCGACAGAATCACAGAAGATACTGTCTATCTGCACCACCAGCTCTCTTTTAATCCTGTTAACCCATGCATTGTATTGATACCCTTCAAGCAGCGGCACGGTATCTCCCGATGAATTGTAAAGGAAGATGTACTGAGGGCTGGTTGACGCATAGTATTTGGTAAGCCGGAAAGCAGGATAAAACCTGCAGGTATCATTTCTGGCCGGGATTTTGAAATTGACGGTATTGTCAGAGGCTTCAATCACGTATGCACCTTCACGTTCATTAAAGCCATCGCCGTTGAGGTCACCTGCGGCAGCAGAAGCGCCGGAAAGAAGGGTTCCAGTCGAGACATTGAGCGCGGCTCCCCCGCCGGTTCCAATAAACTGAACCCCGTTTGCTACAGAATCTACAAATCCATTGCTCATATCGGACTTTTGCATGTCAAAATAATAGGCTGTCTGGATGCTTAGAGAGTTCCAAAGGGCTGAAGTGATCCATCATAGTAATCGATTCCAACCCGGCTGTTGTCCTTCACGCTGGTGATTGTATCATTGTCAAAAGGGTATTGCTGGTATCCGCCATCATTTTTAAAAGAGAGCCAGCAGGTGGCGAAATCCGGCAAACCGCTGGAATAGATAACCCCCGCCCGCATCCTGTATTTATTCATGTAAATTGACGCATTTGTCGAGTCATCCATATACAAACCGAAATAGCACTGTTTTAGTTCGTTTTCGAATTGATACATGCTGTCAGATCTGAAAAACTGACCTGTAGGATAAATAGCCCATCTTGTAACTAATTTATAAGCCTTGTTACCTGTGACGATACGCTCGTTAACCCGAAGTAATACACGTACCGAAGAGCTTTCTTCTACAGCATATGTAAAAGCATTCGTAACATCTTCACTCGATTTTAATTCCCAATGATAGTCTGAACCACCAATTCTTAAATTTATATTTCCCATTGTCGAAAACCACCCGTCGGCGCCTGGAATCAGGTTTGTCGTAGATGTTGTATCCGCGATAGCATTGGGGTTTTTAACAGAACTGGCCATATGCCATATTTCGCCATCTCTTGATTCTTGCCCACCATTTACCATCTTCCAATTCACGTACCACTCATTCGACGTGCTGCCTCCGAAGTTGGTCCCTGAGAAATTCTTTACCCAGAAATGGTCGTAGCTGCCTGCATTCTGCACACCCCAGCTCATCTTTTTAGTCGCACCGCTCATCAGGTGGCCATCTTCGAAATCGTTGTCGATGTAAAGACAGGCTTCATCAGATGAAATAATCTTGTTGAGCCCGACAATCAGTTGATTGTTTTGATCGTCAAAATGCACTTGATAATCGGTGCCTTCAGTCAGAGATGTCCCGTTAAGAACTACACATCCAGACCTCGGTTTAGCCTCTGCCCAGTAGTTGTGAATCAGAAAAACCGGATAATTTCTCCTGATCGAACCCCCGTCGATTTTAAGGCTGACAGAGCCGTTGTTGTCTGCCCGCAGCTCGTAGAAGCCCTCCGATGAACGGAATCCCTGCTGGTAGATCGCCTTCAGTGTGTTTTCCGAAATGTAATCGTGGTAGTACCGCACATCGTCAAGCGTTCCGGTAAGACCGTTTCCAATAACAAGGGCATCATTATTGGCTGTCACGCTGTAGGTTCCGGAGCTGATCTTATCCAGACGGCCGTCAACGTACAAAATAACCTTTGATGGTGAAAAACACGCGGCGACATGATGCCATGAGCCATCGCCTACATCCCTGGTTCCTGTCACAGAAGTTCCGTTACAGGTAAGAATAACCTGACCAGATCCATTACCTGTCAACTTCCACCCGTTTGAACCGTTGTGCTTTCCGGCTACTACAGGTGATGCTGTAAAGGCCCCGGTATTGGCTTTAACCCACGCCATTACTGTAAAGTAATCTGTCCCGTCAAAATCGGCATTATCCGGGTAAGTCGCACTCTGTAATCCATTTAACCCCAGTGCACCCGACCATCTGCCGCTTGCCCATGTACCGGTAGTTTTTGCGTGATGGTTGTTACCGGAGTTGTCTCTTATGGTGTCTCCGGCCCCTTCATCCATCTTCCAGTGCCCGCGAAGATGTTTTTCCCACGATTTCTCCATCAGAAGCGTCCCGGCAACCATTTCAAGACTGTCAGGAGAGCGGTAATCATCGCTTTCCCCTCCCACTCCCGAGGTATCATTCCAGGAATCATGCATAAAGTCAAGCATGAATTCCCAAACCTGTTTCTGGCCGGATGCAATTGAGAGACTACTGTTTTGGTATCCATTGTAGCCACTTGATGCATTGCTGTAGAAACCAGTTGCCGAGTTGGCCGCGCCGTTGGAAGTGTTCCACAGATCTTTTATAGAAAGCAGTATATCACTGTGCCCGGCTGAATTAGATGACAAAAGAACATAAGGTGAAAGGCTTGCGGTAGAATTTCCGCTCAGTGCAGACATGGTTGCAACAGATCTTCGCTCTGCTACGCACATTACCGTCTTTCCTGATACGTCACCGCCGGTATTGCTGAGAGTAGTTTTTATGTAAATCTTTCCT
>CAYLVN010000450.1:2399-2998 GCA_964387115.1 uncultured Fibrobacter sp. | reverse complement strand
AACCTCTTAACCTCTTAACCTCTTAACCTCTTAACCTCTTAACCTCTTAACCTCTGAACGCTGAACCCTGAACGCTGAACCCTGAACGCTGAACCCTGAACGTTCATTTCTCTGAATCTTCTTGAGAAACTCAAGGGCAGATTGTAGTTTGAAACCTCAATAAATATTCCAGTAACAATCCCGTATTTTTCTTCAATGCCTCTCACCACCTTAATAAAAAGATCAGAATATTCCGGTTCTTGCCAGCCCCGAAGAGCTGTCTTTGCAGTTTCTGTCTCATGCAGGCTTTACATCCGGAGCAATCTATAGAAAGGGCATTATGGCTATTGCAGCACTTATAGCTGGACTGGTTCTTGTTTATCTGGGCGCAGAGGGCCTGGTTCGCGGAAGCTCATCACTGGCTCTGAGATCCGGTATGACACCACTGATGGTCGGGTTGACGATCGTTGCTTTCGGTACAAGCGCTCCTGAGCTGCTGGTCAGCATAAAGGCAGCCATGAGCAACCATGGGGATATTGCGGTGGGGAATGTTGTAGGATCCAACATCTTCAACATTGCGGTGATACTTGGATTCGCCGCACTGATAAGGCCTCTCAAGG
>CAYLVN010000450.1:0-2389 GCA_964387115.1 uncultured Fibrobacter sp. | reverse complement strand
TTCCTGAAAGACTCTTCTATTTCCAGACTCGAAGCGACGATTCTTTTTTCGGGAATCGTTTGCTATACGATCCTCACCATTTTTCTCTCCGGCAAGCAGGGTGGAGAAAGCAGTGATTCCATACCGGCAGGAAAAAGCATACTCATTGACATTCTGCTCTTTGGCTGTGGTTTAGGTATGCTTATTGTAGGATCAAATTTAATGGTTGATGGAGCGGTTCAGCTTGCCAGACATATAGGAGTGAGTGAGGCGGTAATCGGTCTGACTATCGTTGCAGCAGGAACCAGTCTTCCTGAACTGGCTACATCGGTAGTTGCGGGGATCCGGGGTGAGGATGACATAGCGATAGGAAACATAATAGGTTCCAATATCTTTAACATTTTATGTATTCTGGGTATCGCCCCGTTTTTCGGAAGCATAAGGGCAGAACATATACGCAATCTGGATCTGGGGTTTATGGTTGGCACCGCGGTGCTTCTTCTGCCCCTGATGTGGTCAAAGTTCCGGGTCAGCCGCATGGAGGGTCTGCTTTTAGTTGCGGTATACTGCAGCTACCTTTTCCTGATCTGGCCAAAATAGAGCCAGTCGAAGCACTGGTGAGAGATTGTAGAGGTAATCATGGCAATTATTAAGAAACTGCATCGAAAAGTCTTCACTTACTTTCTTCAGGGTCTATTCGCGCTGCTGCCCCTGATTGTCTCAGGATATCTTTTGGTGTTTTTATTCAAGCTTGTTGAGAACCTGCTGAAGAATGTGATGATCTTTTTACCTCGTGCCTACCGTGATATTCCACTGGTTGTAATAACTTCTGAAGTGATAGCCGCTCTGATTCTCTTTTCAGTAATGGTCTTTATCGGATTTATAGTGAAATCGATAATCGGCAAAGCTTTTCTTCAGAGCCTCGATTCCCTTTTCGTCGCTATCCCCGGCCTTAACACCATCTACAACGCGGTACGTCAGGTAATCGATCTGTTCCTGGTAAAAAAAGACAGCTTTTTTACCAAACCGGTACTTGTCGAGTATCCATCGCCAGGGATCTGGGCGGTGGCATTCAATACAGGTGAAATGCCTGATAATTATCCATCAGGGAATCCGGGACAGAAATTCTACACCGTCTTCATCCCCACCACCCCCAACCCCACCAGCGGATTTTTGGCCGTCCTTCCTTCTGAGAAGATTCACCATCTGAATATCAGTGTCGAGGAGGCGGTAAAGATGATTCTGACCGGAGGAATGGTTAAGCAGGCGGAGAAGAAGAGGAGTAGAGGGCCGGTTAGTGTTGGTGTCAGGGAGGTTCGGATGTGAGGGGGGCGGTAGTTCACACCAGAACAATCCTTCAAAGCTGGATGTGTACTCAAATTATAATCATTTGTTAAATAACATAGCGCCAATCATTGACAAATATGATATCGTAGCATACAACCTTCTTAAACGGCTTTACTCGGCAGAAGCGGAAGTTCATGACCTTGCTGCTAAACTTATGAAACAACGCCCAAGGGGGTGATTGTTTATGAATCAGATAGAAAAACAAGGCCGTTCAATGACGCTACCGTCCGCCATATCACCCCTGCCCCTCATGGGGATCCCGGCCCAGTCCGCGCGAAGCTTCTATTTCACACGATGTATAATTTCTTGATGCTTTGACAAAAACAAACTATCTTTTAAATACCTACCTTATGCAAGTCCCTCTTGCAGTTATTTTGGGTGAAGCGGAAACGCCGGGTCTTGTGTACCCTGCGGTTCTTTTTTATATCAAGGCTAAAAAGTGCCCAGGCAGACCTGGCCGTCCAATAACTCTTCCGCCCGCTCTTAGGAGTGTTGGGCTAAGCTGCATTATCACTTCATACAACCTCTCCAGAATCAATTATGTGGATACTCTTTCGAGCTACTGTACGGATAATTCATTGTAGGGTGCTTACTTTTATCATCATCCGATGTTATGCAAAGCATGCAGTTCCTTGTAATATTGATGAAAAATATGTGAATAAATATTAATTGCGACAAATTATGCCGCATACTGGTATTAAATTACCTTTTACGGTTTTTTTAAATAATGTTACTTGACAAAATTCTTTTTTCGTAATAAGATTCATGTAGCTTTATCTTTAATATTTGACTGCAGGACGCCGGTCGCTTGCTCATAAAAAAGACATTTAAGACCGAATCTCTACTATCCCGCGGAATGTAAGTTATATAGCAACAGGAGAATAATATGAAATACATTTATCTCACAACGTTGGCCGCTTGCTTATCAATGTTTCTAACATGCACCGATAATGTAACAGGAAATAATAATAAAGATGATATAAATACGGTTCCTGCGATGCTATACAACCTATAGTGGTCGACTTTGTTTGACAGAAAAAATGAATTTCTTAATTGGATTGTG
>CAYLVN010000449.1:0-3004 GCA_964387115.1 uncultured Fibrobacter sp. | reverse complement strand
GAGAACGTTATCAAAGCCAAAAACAATCTTCCTACTGATATGGTTTCGACCGGCAGGAGAGCCATCTTTCTGCCCAGATGAGTCAGCCTGTTTTTCTTGTCAATTGCGCCAAGCTCTTTAAGCTGTCTGTATCCATCATGAATCGCTTTAGGAACAGGGTGCTGCAAAAATGGAAACCTTGCCGCGTCACCAAACCCCAGGGAGAGCATCTTTAAGATGACTCCTGAAAGATTGGCTCTGCGCAGTTCCGGTGTTGTAAATGAAGGGCGTGACATGTAGTCCTGTTCTGAATAGAGCCTGATGCAGACCCCGTCCTGGACACGTCCGCACCTTCCAGCGCGCTGATCTGCCGAGGCTTTTGATATCTTCTCTATGGGCATGCGGCTGAAGCCGGCCAGAGGCTCATAACGAAGCAGTCTGGCCAGTCCGGAATCTATGACAAAGCGGATGCCGGGGACAGTTATCGATGTCTCGGCAATATTAGTCGCGGCTATGATTCTCCGCTGAGATGATGGTTGAAAAATTTTCTGCTGAAGAGCTGGTGATATGCGGCTGTGAAGCGGCAAAACGGTGCAGTTTTGTCCGGCAATGTGTCTGAGACGGTTCAGTGTTTCTGTTGTGTCGTCTATAGTAGGCAGAAAAACAAGTATGTCACCATCTTCACCCGAAGCAATTATCTCCTGAACCGAGGCAGTCACCCCTTCAATATAGGAGTCCATGCTCTCCCCTTTCCAAAGCTCTATAACAGGCTTATACCTGATTTCAACAGGAAAGAGCCGCCCTGATACCGAAATTACCCTGGCATTGTGGAAAGCCCGCGAGAAGAGTTTTGTGTCGATTGTTGCAGAGGAGATGATAAGGCGCAGATCAGGTCTGCGGGGGAGAATTTTTCTCATACAGCCAAGGAGAAAATCCACGTTAATAGATCTTTCATGAGCTTCGTCGATAATGATGGTATCGTATTTTTTAAGAAGGGGATCACCGGAGATCTCGGCCAGAAGAATTCCGTCTGTCATGAATTTTATTTTTGCATCCGGAGCCAGCTCCTCGCGAAACCTGATTTTATAGCCCACCTGACCGGGAACGGTAAACTGTGATCCGAGAAACTCTGCAAGGGAGAGTGTGGCAATTCTGCGGGGCTGGGTGCACCCGATCCGCCCCCTTCTCCCCCGTCCTGCTTCAAGACAGAAAAGAGGAAGCTGTGTTGTTTTTCCAGATCCGGTCTCCCCGGCAACAACAGTCACTTGATTGGTGCGGATAGATTCAACTATCTCTTCTCTCATTTGAAAAATCGGGAGTTGTTCCTGGTATCGGTAATTCATAGATAGTATTACGCCCGGATGGAGTCGAAATTAAGCAAAGAGGCGGGTTTAATCAATTTTGACGAACTTACAAATTTAGTAGCCCGAATAATAAAACCTTCTATTTTTTAAATCGAGTGCATGTTTCTCAACCCTGAACGCTGAACCTCTCAGGATTAAGAAATGAAAATAGCTGAAGGGCTGGTGTAAAACAATTTCCAGGGGGGATCAGAATAGATAAAAATACTGGAGAGAGAATTGGAGCGGGAGACGAGGATCGAACTCGCAACCTTAACCTTGGGAAGGTTACCATTGTTAATCTTTTCACCTGTTTTCAATCATGCATAAGTCATTGTCTTTTCTTATTTTCCATTTTATCTATTAGTTTACAAACAACAAACAAGGTATCCATTAAAAGTGCATTAAAATGCATAAAAATGCACAAAGTATGGAAACCAAGATGGAAACCTGAGAGCGCCGAAACCTTGGGTTGGAAATTGGGTTACGTTTATTTAGTTAATCCATGGAAACACTTATCAGGCCGTATCTGGGATTTTCCCCCGGATGCGGCTTTTTTATTTCCCCCTCTTCCCTGAAGGAATATGCTATGAGATGTTATGTTGAAGCGGTAAAACTGGCAATAAGCCACAAGGGCTATCTGGGAACCGTATGCAGTCAATATTTGAAAATGGGTATTCCCTTTCAGGAGCTATTTTCGATCGGCTTTATAGGCTTAGTTGAGGCGGCAAAGCGTTTCGATGAATCCAAGGGGCTGAACTTCATAGCGTACGGAGATTCTTACGTGAGAAGTGAAATCTTAAAGGCTCTCAAGAAGCAATCAATTATCCGTATTCCATTCAATGTACAACAGACAATCAAACGGGTACGCAGGGCCATTGCAGAACTGAAGACAAAGACAGAGCGGGAACCGGATATTTTAGAGATTGCAGAGTACACCGGCATAACTCCAAGCCTTATAATAAATGCCCTTTTCTATCTTGAGCCAATAATCAGTCTGAATACTCATGTAAAAGGCGAAAATGAGGCAGAGCTTATTGAGTTTATACCTTCCGATACTCCTCCGGATAATAAAGAGCTTTTCAGGGCTATTATGAAGCTTTCCCGCCGTGAGCGGTTTGTCGTCATTCAAAATGTAATCTATCAAAAATCTTATACAGAAATTGGAACTAAGTACGGGCTTTCCCGTGCTTCAATCTGGACTATTAAATGTAAAGCCTTAAATAAACTGCGTAGGATTCTGAAAGGGGAAAAATGATTATGTCGAACGCAAGAGGAAGGCCAAGAGGAATTGAAAAAAAAGTTAAGACAAGTGTTTACGTATGCGAAAAGATGAATCTCGCTTTAAGTGCGCTTGTGTGTTACAGAAAACAAAGAACTTTTAGTGGTGCCTTGGAATATGCTTCATGTGAAATGGCAAGACAGGTTATAAAGGAATACGGATACGAAAATGATCCACACTGGAAACCGCTTTTTGAACGTTGATTTATTGGAATATTTACGGTATATAAATTGTTAATTGTCAAAAGGTGTGCTATATTGTTAATAGACACTTAATCATTGTTCCCGCAGGGCGGCGGGAAGGGCCTCCTTTAAATTTGTTTACCTTCCCGCCGCTTATTTTAAACAGGAGTACAGAGCATGAGCGCAACAGGTGAGAAAATTGAAATACCGGACTTGACCGG
>CAYLVN010000448.1:0-3019 GCA_964387115.1 uncultured Fibrobacter sp. | reverse complement strand
CCAGTGCTGAGCCAAATAAGTAATGGGTATCCTTTACAGAGGCTGTCCAGTCACGGAGTGCTTCATTGACTGCGTCTTTGAGGGTTTTGCCGCCGCTTTCTACAGGTATAACCCGGCTTCCCAGAAGATTCATCCGGAAGACGTTCGGTTTTTGACGGGCCATATCGATAGTGCCCATGTAAATGTCACATTTCATTCCAAGAAGCGCGGCTGCTGTGGCGGTAGCTACTCCGTGCTGACCTGCTCCGGTTTCTGCGATGAGCCGGGTTTTTCCCATGAAACGTGCAAGGAGAGCCTGGCCCAGAGCATTGGTTATCTTGTGGGCTCCTGTATGATTGAGATCTTCACGCTTGAGATAGATTCTGGCACCCTGGAGTTCCTCTGTAAGCCGGGAGGCAAAGTAAAGAGGGGTAGGGCGGCCGTTGTATGCTTTCAGAAGATACCTGTACCAGTCCTGGTACTGCCGGTCTTTTTTGAATTCACTGAAGGCTTTTTCAACTTCGTCAAGGGCTGGCATAAGTGTTTCCGGCGCGAATTTCCCGCCGAACTTCCCGAAGTAGCCATTCGCATTCTTTTTTTGATTTTTCATGAGATTATTCTGCCGAAACGCCTCAATCTGAAATGGGCTTTACTGTTTTTATCTTTTCCCCAGGACCAGAGCACCATGAGAACCCTGCTCGAAATGAAGTCTTCTCTGACCGGCCCGAAATATCTGGAGTCAAGACCTGCATTCCAGTTTTCAGCAAGAAGAAAAACGTAGTTGTTCTTGACAGTATAGAAATCAACTGTTTTTCCTTCGATGAGAAGTGTAAATCGAAGAGAGATTTTTTTGTTTTCCAGAGTATTCCTGAGATATTCCTCAAGTCTGGCCCAGAAAAACCAGTCAAATTTCAAGTCCTGTGGAACCGAATCAACAGTTCCGTTATACAAGGAAAAGTTTTCTATAAAATAATCATTGGACAGGGAGTCATCTATCATCAGGCTTGACTTCAGGTCGATTCCGGAGGGGGCATTTTCCTGTCTGGCAACAGAGAGAATGATGAAAAAATCTCTCATGGAGAGTTTATTGAAAAAGAATGTATCCCGGGGTGCCGGTATCCGCAATGGAGGGAAATAGTCACGGGGGGAGAAGTTTTCCGGAATCAGTTCATCCTGCTCTTTTTTCCCGGGGAAAGAGACTGAAGGGTGGTGATTATTTACAAACACCCCGGTATCGACCGTCACAGTATCCCCGGAGTGTCCTGCGACACGTAGTGCACCGGTTTTACCCTTCTGGAATGGCAGACTGAAGATCACCGGCTTATTGATGCCCGGCTTGAACAATTTTTCAATCAGAGGAAGATATGGTGTCCGGAAAACAAGGACATGGTCTCCCTCAATTATCGAAGGTGACATCTGGTTGCCATCTATGCGCAGAAGGTCGATGAATCCGAATTTTATAACCAGTCCGGCAGCAACGATAATTATTATTTGTGCTGCCGACTTCAGTAAAAAGGTGCGGGTATCAAATATTTTCCTGAACTGCTCCTGCATTGCGGTACTACTCCCGGCTCAAAACCGCCAGGAACGCTTCCTGTGGGACTTCGATGTTTCCGATCTGCTTCATTCGTTTTTTGCCCTCTTTCTGTTTTTCCAGAAGTTTTCTTTTACGTGAGATATCTCCTCCGTAACACTTTGAGGTGACATCCTTCCGGTAGGGCTTAACAGTTGTACGGGCAATTATCTTGGATCCAATTGCTGCCTGTATCGCTACTTCGTACTGCTGCCTTGGAATGAGTTCCTTGAGTCTGGATGTTATATCCTGACCGAAGTGGTAGGCGTTATCGCGGAAGACAATGGATGAGAAAGCATCAACCGGGGCACCATTGATAAGAATGTCGAGTTTGACCAGATTGTCTGTCTGGTAATCGTCAAGCTCATAATCCATCGATGCATAGCCGCGGGAGCATCCCTTGAGTTTGTCAAAGAAATCGATGATCATCTCTGAAAGCGGGATGCGGTAATGCAGACATACTCTGGTCGTTTCCAGGTACTCCATCGTACTCATCTTACCCCGCTTTTCATCACAGAGCTTCATTATTACCCCTACAAATTCCGTGGGTGTAATTATCTGCAATTTGGCAATGGGTTCGCTTATGGATTCTACTTCCTGCACAGCGGGCATTTTGGCTGGACTCTCAATGTCAAGCATTTCACCGTTCTTCAGTTTTACCTTGTACTTAACATTCGGAACAGTAGTGATAATATTTACATTGAATTCACGAAGAAGCCGTTCCTGGATAATTTCCATATGAAGAAGTCCAAGAAAACCTGCCCTGAATCCAAATCCCAGCGCAGCAGAGGTTTCCGGTTCGTAGCTTATAGAGGAATCATTGAGTTTGAGTTTTTCCAGTGCGCTCCTGAGATCCTCGTAGTCTGCTTTATCAACAGGGTAGATTCCGCTGAATACCATGGGCTTTACTTCTTGATATCCGGCGACCGGTTCGGAGGCTCCATTGAGCCTTGTGGTGATCGTATCACCGGTTTTGATGTCCGAGAGAGTCCGGATATTTGCGATTGCATATCCCACTTCACCTGTGCTTAACTCGTCCAGCGGTACCCGGCCCATTCTGAAAAATCCGATTTCGTCAACCTCATATTCACGGCCTGTAGAGAAAAAACGAACAGAGTCACCTTTTTTCAGTTTTCCTTCGAAGATCCGGACATAGGCTACAGCCCCCCTGAAGGCATCAAATTTGGAATCAAAGACAAGTGCTTTCAGCGGTTTAGATGAATCATTTTTCGGCGGGGGGACATCGGTTATTACCCTTTCCAGAATAGGCAGAACCCCTTCTCCTGTTTTTGCGCTGCAGGAAAGAATAGTTGAGGGGTCAACGCCCAGAAGCTCAGAAACCTGACGTCTGACCTCTTCGGGGTGTGCAGATGGGAGATCAACTTTATTAAGAACCGGAATTATGGCCAGATCATTATCAAGTGCCAGAAAAATGTTAGTCAGAGTCTGTGCTTCGATACCCTGACT
>CAYLVN010000447.1:0-3023 GCA_964387115.1 uncultured Fibrobacter sp. | reverse complement strand
CATCAACTCTAACGGCGTTGCAGAAGTAGACACAGAGAAGTGCACCGGCTGCGGCAAGTGCATAAAGGCCTGCCCCAGAAAAGTGATCTCACTGATTCCCGGAGTACACAAAATATTCCTTGCCTGCTCTAATCACGATAAAGGTGCTAAAGTAAAGAAATACTGTTCTACAGGGTGTACTGCCTGTTCACTTTGTGTAAAATCGACTCCTTCCGGTGCCATCAAGATGGAGAACAATCTTCCGGTGCTGGACTATTCGATGCAGGAAAATTTTATTACAGCGCACCACAAATGCCCGTCAAAATGTTTCACCGATCTTGTCAAAGCGCGTCCTGTGGCCAACATAGATACCAAATGCAATGGCTGCGGCGAATGTATTACAACCTGTCCTGTAAAGGGAGCAATCTCCGGAGAAAAGGGGCAGCGTCATATCATCGACAAAGAGAAATGCATCGGTTGCGGCATCTGCCTTCAAAAATGTGAACCGCATGCCATTTCACTCTGGGGCTCATCATCAAAGCAGAAAACGACATCCGGAGACAGAGCCTGATTCTATTCAGGTTCCACACACACCAGAAATTATCTACACTTTTCAGGTGCTCTTTAAAGACTCTGTAAAGGGCACCTGAACGTAACCCCATACGATTCAAGCAGATACACCGACCCCAATCAGTTGTGGAAAAAAGGCATTGACACACCACCCGTAGTTGTGTATAATCTATATCAGATTCATTGTAGAACAAAACAGGGGGTAATATGCAGTTACAGAAAGTATCCTGTTCCAAATGCCAGCAGTATCACAGCTGTCCCCGGAAAACAAGGATGTTTGTCAATTACTGCGGATCGGATCGAAAGAGAGTAGAGAATCAGATTGAAGCGGCAATACAGGAATGCCGCAGCCAAAGAGGTCATCTGTTTACAAACGGTTTCCTGTTAGAAATTCAAAGCGGACTTCTACCAAAGCAGCTTGAGCTCTCCTATTCATCTTGAGATTGTTGCACCAGCTATATTTCCATTATATAATTTAACCCCTGTAAGAACCAGAAAGTATTCTGGCGCTTTATTTGTTTTTTACTTTTTCAGGGTTAAATTTTGGAAAATACCAGACATTATCTCTATATAGTTCTGCTCTCATTTGCTATCATTTTTCTGGACGGCTGCGCCGTTACAAAACCGGATCTAAAACTAAATACTGAAGATAAGCAGGAAGTTCCATTTGTTGTAATTACTGAGGTAGATACAGCAACAGCTGAAATCAGCGACAGCAATACCACAGTTGCTGTTACCATTTCAGAGATGGTATCGGATGCTGAGAACCTTTGTTACGGGGCGCAATTCTATGCGGCTGATTCGGTTTTAAGGGAAGTACTCCGTGTGATAGGGAATCTCAACTCTGAAGCAGAGCTTCCAGACAGCGAGTATGTTACCAGAATGGTAAAGATCTACACGGAGGTAATGCCACCGAATTTCCCTATACCTGAGGAAATTGCGGTAACAGTTTTCCAGAGGCAGATGTTTATGTCACTGGATTCAATCAAACTTCTTCCCGGTGACACGATCGATCTGGAAAAGCTGATGTGCCGGAAAGATATCATTTACAATGTACCTGTAGTCTGGAATGAGCGGGTGCAGCGTGCGGTACACTACTACCTATCCAGCAGGAAGGAGACAATCAATAACTGGGTGTCACGGTCAGGTTATTATCTGCCATTTATGCAGAAGATGTTCGCTGACAGCGGGCTTCCCACAGACCTGGCATTTCTTCCACTGATTGAGAGCGGTTTCAACCCCAAAGCATACTCTCATGCGCATGCATCGGGAATCTGGCAGTTCATCTCATCGACAGGGAAAGTATACGGGCTGCGCAACAATTATTGGCTCGATGAAAGGCGGGATCCGATCAAATCAACCGTTGCTGCCATAAGATACCTGAAAAAACTCTACGGCCAGTTTGGAGACTGGCACCTTGCGCTTGCTGCATACAACTGTGGAGAGGGCGGTTTGGGTCGGGCAATGGTCCGGTGCAGTACAAGTGACTACTGGTCGCTGACTTTGGCATCTGAGACAATGAATTACGTTCCGCTTTACCTTGCGGCACTAACAATTGCCAAAAACCCTGAATGTTTCGGATACACAAAGGCTGTTACTGATACATTCTCTTTTGACACGGTTTCGGTAAATGAATGCATAGATTTAAAAGATATAGCGGAAGGAGTAGGAGTTCCGGTCGACACAATACGGAAGATAAATCCCCACATCCTGCACTGGTGTACACCGCCTGATATGTCAGGAGTACTGCTGTATCTCCCTGTGGGCCATAAAGAACCGTTTAATACCTTTATAGCCAACCTTCCGGACGAAAAGAGGGTCAAATGGTACCGTTATACGATAAAAAGGGGTGACAACATAGGGGCAATTGCCCGAAAATTCGGTGTACCGACTGAACCGATAAGAACAGTAAACCGGCTGAAGAACAATCGTATTGTAGCAGGTAAACATCTCTTTATACCGATACCCGCAAAAGGTATAAGTGAACAGGTTTTAGAGAAGCTTGAGTACAAAGAGGATGAAAATGAGATAAAGAGCAGGTCAGGGAGCGGGGATGCAATAAAATACAGAGTAAAACATGGAGATACGTTGTGGCGTCTTTCGGAACTTTTTAATGTCTCTACAGAAGAGATCTGCGGCTGGAACGGCATCAATGAGAAATCACAGATCAAAGCGGATCAGGTTTTGACTATCTATAAAGGGAAAACAGTCAGAAAGCAATCTCACGGAGAAACAGAAGGCGAAGAGGGCAAAT
Source organism: uncultured Fibrobacter sp. (assembly GCA_964387115.1). Lineage (GTDB taxonomy): Bacteria > Fibrobacterota > Chitinivibrionia > Chitinivibrionales > Chitinispirillaceae > JAAYIG01. The sequence continues at coordinate 220 of CAYLVN010000447.1, read as the reverse complement.
ATCGGGTTCAGGCAGGTGATACCCCTACCTCAATAGCCCAGAAATTCGACATAAGTATCAGCAGGCTTATTGAGCTGAACGATCTCGACAGTGAAAAACCGGTTATTTATGCGGGAAAGACACTTATTATAAAGGAGCAGCCAAAGCAGGATCAAAAGTCCCCCAGTGAAAACCGGGTATCAAAAGGGAAACTACCAGAAAACCCTCCCAGTGGCGAATT
>CAYLVN010000446.1:0-3025 GCA_964387115.1 uncultured Fibrobacter sp. | reverse complement strand
TCCGCATTAGAGATATTCTGGCCTGTAATATCCATGGCCAGCTGTGAAGCGGCCAGACCGCGCATTCCGACACCAAGATTAGAAATAAGTGACATAGTGTACCACCTATGCTGTTCTGTTTATCAGTGTGATAACTGAAGCCGCAGATCCCTCTGCTTTGCCTCTTGCACCATATTGTGCATACTTTCCATTTGACTGCTGAAGAAACGAAAACGTGTTTCCTATGGTTCCCAGCGCTTCTTCGATAAGAATGCGGTTACTTGTATTAAGCCTGGAAAGTTCCGCGATCTTTTGTTTCAAGGTGGTATGAACCGTTGCAAAGCGGGGCCGCCACTGTTCAGGCAGCTTTTCAAGCATGAGCTGAAGCCGTGGAGCTGCAGGGGTCAGTCCAAGAGACCCGGAAAGCTCATTTACACATTCAACTCTCCGCTCTTCCAGTTTCTCTATCTGACAGATTTGTCTGTCCTGATCGGCAGAGTGCTGCTGAAGGGCAGGCAGGTCATTACCCTTTATCGCTTTATTGAAAGCCTCAGCCGTCCGGATCATCGAAGAATGTATCTCGACTTCACAGGAGAGGATCTGTTCGAGTTCCTGGAGTGATTTTTCCATATGTTACTCCTCTGAAAAACGCTCCTTATAATCAAGCACTGATTTCACATAGTTAATGGTTTCTGCATAGGGCGGAATGCCTTTATATTTCTCAACTGCCCCAGGGCCCGCATTGTAGGATGCAAGCGCCAGCTTTTCATCTCCATTAAACCGGTCAAGCATGCTGCGCAGGTATTTAACTCCACCCTCTATGTTGGCCCAGGGTGAGAACGGACGGGTAACTCCCATATCTGAAGCGGTCGTATCCATAAGCTGCATCAGACCCTTTGCACCAGCCCTTGAAACTGCGTAGGGATTGCCGCCGGATTCCTGAGCGATGACCGCGGAGATGAGATTTTTGTCTACACTATATTTTTCACTGGCTTTGTTGATGAATTCATTCCATCTTCCGACCTGGGACTTTACTGACTTATTCTGACTGGTGTGAAGCCCATTGTTTTGAGGAAGGAAGCTATTATTTATCATCCATGGTTCTACTGTCCCCAGGTTTCTGAGCTGGTTCAGTGCATTGCCACCGTTTTCATAGCGCTCAAGCTCTCTGACTATGAGGTCAGAGAGACCCAGAGAGGCATGAGTACCGATCATCTTTGCATATTCATCATCAAGCATCTCTGTGTAAATTTTTTCGCCGAAATTAGCTGGAAGAAAGGGGTTTTCCCCAATTGTTTTTCGCATCGAGCGCATCATCATAGAGGTAAAAATGGACTCAAACTCTTTAGCAACTTTCCGGATCTGTTCGGAAGTCTGAGGAGAGAAGGTACTTGAAGATGAGATATTTGCAGCATGCATAATGGTGAATCCTTTCGTGGAGAGCTATAAGCAAGGGGAGTGCCAAAACGTAAGATGGTAAAAATCAATGTGTTAAAGATGCAGGCGGGGTGTGAGTGTGGGTAATAAATGCCGGGTAGGGGAAGAAATGTTCAGGGGGGAGGAGAGTTAGGGAGATACGCCAAGGTGAGTTAAGGAGATACCCCAAGGTGAGTTAGTGAGATGCCCCAGAGGTGAGTTAGGGAGATGCCCCAGAGGTGAGTTAGGGAGATGCCCCAGAGGTGAGTTAGGATGATGCCTCAGGTGAAATTTAACCTCTGCGTTTTAATTTAAATGCAAAGTTGCCTAAGTTATAAAATCACCCCAGAGATGCTCTTAAAGGGACGAAGATTCGCAAATCCGAAATTTCTGTGTTAGGTCATTATTCATCTCTGAGGTGGTCAAAAGCCATAAACCTGAGGATGGTTAAAAACTATATTCCTAACAGGTATATTGCCGATTGGATTTTTTTTCTGCATGGTGTAATCCAAAGGGAAAGCTGCATTTTTCAGGACAGGAATTTTTCTATGAAAAGACTTATGTTAGGGAACGAAGCCATCGCTTGTGGAGCATATGAGGCAGGGGTGACGGTGGCTACCGCATATCCCGGGACTCCAAGCACCGAAATCACTGAATGCCTGTTGCAATACCCGGAGATAGATTCAGAGTGGTCGGTAAATGAGAAGGTTGCCCTTGAGATAGGGATCGGGGCATCTATAGCAGGAGCACGGGCGCTTGTCTGTATGAAGCATGTCGGTTTAAATGTGGCTATGGACCCTCTCATGTCTATTTCATATCCAGGGGTTAATGGCGGGCTTGTTATCGTAGTAGCTGATGATCCGGGGCAGCATAGCTCGCAAAATGAGCAGGACACCCGGTATTTTGGTATAGCTGCCAAAATCCCGGTACTTGAACCTTCTGACAGCCAGGAATGCAAAGACTTTGTGATAAAAGCATTTGAGATCAGTGAAAAATTTGATACTCCGGTTATCCTGCGGCTTTCAACCCGAGTATCACATTCACAAAGTGTGGTGGAAACCGGTGTGCGACAGCAGATCACTTTGAAGGATTTTCAGAATATCGAGGGTAAATATATTGTTGCTCCTGGGTACGCCCGTAAGCGCAGAGTTGTCGCGGAAAGCCGTCTTCAGCAACTACATGAATTTGCAGAAACAACTGATCTCAATACTATTTATGATGGTGAGGAATCAACAGGGATAATCACCAGCGGCATCGCATATCACTATTCCCGTGAAGCACTTCCTGAGGCAGGAATTTTTAAACTCGGGCTCTCATACCCTCTTCCACGCAAGAAAATCGAGGCATTCGCTTCAAAGCATAAAAGAGTGTTCGTGGTTGAGGAGCTGGAACCGATCTTTGAAACATTTGTCAAGAGCTGGGGTATAAATGCTACTGGCAAAGAGATACTGCCGGTAATCGGGGAACTAGATTCCTCAATCATAAGGAAGGCTATAACAGGTAAACCGCTGAAAGAGGAGCCTCTGACCCTTGGTTACCAGCTCCCCCAGAGACCGCCAGTTCTCTGCCCAGGCTGCCATCACAGGGGACCCTTTTACGTGCTTAAAAAGCTCAAGCTTAAGGTTTCCGG
>CAYLVN010000445.1:0-3040 GCA_964387115.1 uncultured Fibrobacter sp. | reverse complement strand
GACTTTCCCTTACATGCTTGAATTCTTTCAGGCTACAACCAGTTTTAATCTACCACCATTTCTTCAGTGCGGCTGCAAGTACGTTTGAAAATGTGATGAAATTACCTGCCTTTGCAATTGGTGGACAACACGGGGTGATAGCGCAAGACTGTCGTCTTCGACGGGCTGGAGCGCAAGAGGGGACACCCTCTTCCAAAAATTCCTTATTCTTGATTCTTACTTATTGCTTACTCTCAAAAATAAAACTCCCCCTTCCTGAATGTATTTTATAAATATGTCTCAATCAGAACCTCTTCCGCCAAGCCGATTTCCTGACCGCCCAATTGAGCAGGCCCAGGGAAAATGGTGGATTGTCAAAGTAAAATCACGACAGGAAAAACAGCTCGCATTTGATTTCGCAAGAGCCGGAATCGAATATTACCTTCCACTTTATAAAAAAGTCTACACCCGCCCCGGCGAAACTACCCGTAAACGTATATTTACTCTTCCACTGTTCCCAGGATATATTGCTTTTGCACAGGACACACCTGAAGGGATTTACAGGACCGGAAGAGTCGCTCAGCTTATAGAGGTACGCAACCAGAACCGGTTTATAAAAGAGCTCTCATCAATCTATTCTGCCCTGGAGGGCGGAATGGCCGTTTCGCCGGTTGAAGAGTCCTTCGATTTATTAGAGGATGTAGAGGTGGTTTCCGGGCCGCTCAGGGGTGTAAAGGGAAGTATAGCTGAGATAAGAAACTCGAGATTCCTCATTCTGGAAGTAGACGGGCTGGGAAAAGCTCTGGTAAAAGTGGATATGAAAATGGTTAAAAAGAGCTGACTTTACAATTAGTTTAAGATAATTACAAATGATAATAAATCGGGCAGTATCTGCCGCTCTGTTAAATTACTCACTTCAGTTTAGTTTTGAGAATAATATTCCCTCAATTTCGTGTGTTTCGTGTATTTCGTGGCTGTATTCTTCTTACCCGATGACGATCACACCCCAAATCACCACACATGAATTATTCTTTCATATTTCATCTTCAGATTATCTTCCACAACAAGCATATATGTGCCTCTTGAAAAATCTGACCCGTTGAGTTTGATTGTTTTACCCTGTGCATATTTTCCCGAATAGAGAGTTTTTACCAGTTTACCCGATATAGCATAGACTTTAAGGTTAACTATTCTGTCATTGTCAACATCAAGAGAAATCACCCCGTTGTGATATTTTACAGATGTTCTCTTTAATTCCGGTTTTGCACGCAGAACCCCTGTAGAACACACCCTCAAATTATCTGATGAAAAAGTGATGACATCCAGGTTGGGTCCGCCTTCACTTGTCAAAGAGGTCAGGATAACAGTATTATTTCCCTCACTGAAATTTAACGGGGCTTTTAGAGTTTTCCAGCTTGTCCAGGAACCGGTTGATGGCACCGGAAGGTTATTGATCTGGACTGTTCCATTTACAGAAACCGAAATATCCCTCCGGGCAGAAGAGCCATTTGCGTAACGAAAATAGAGATCAGATTGCGAGATAACATCAGAACAGATTGAAAAAGATGCCGATGCTGCGGTTTCATTATTGAAATTAAGGTAAGCTGTGCCTGTGAATCCGGTATTGGTGGTCTCAATAATTCCATCAAAATCAGAAGCATCTTCTCCCTGGATCGATCCTTTGCAGGGAGAAATACCGGTTTGTCCACCGGTACAAACTCCACATTGATCGGCGGAAGCACTGCCGCCCCAATCACCGTTGCAGTCCTGAACACAGGGATCTTTACCGGTGGTCCCACCGACACATTTCCCGCATCCATCCAAAAATGCCGTGCCATTTGACACACCGGCACAATCTTCTGTCTCCCTTGGATCACATGGATTGAAGCTAGCGTTTACCACAGGCCAACCATCCTGCCAGTAAAGTATGCTGATTTTCAGCTTTGATACGCCGTTTTGATTTTTATCATAATAGTGATAGGACATGAACTCATAATTGCCTTCTCTGAAATAGCCGAAATGGCCGGGTCCTATAAAACGATCGCGGGTTGACAATATAAGAGTCCCGCCACCGCTGCTGGTTCTGGTTCCGTTTTTATCCACAAATGGTCCAGTGGGACTGGTTGATCTTCCAACAAATATCTGATATGTGCTGTTTACCCCATCGCAGCATTTTCCACGATTGAAAAACAGGTAGTAGTATTCACCGTGCTGGATCGCGGCAGCGGCTTCCGGATTGCCGTTCGCAACATACTGCAGATTCGAGCGGTTAAAAGGCATTCCACTGGTGGTGTCAATTTCAGTCATGACAATGCCGTTCCAGAATGAGCCATAGACCAGATACGCTTTACCGTCACTTGTACGCATTATATCGGCATCGATTGCATTATGATTTGAAGAGCCGGTTGTGTAAACCACCATCCCCTGATCCTGCCATTTGGGGTTTTTCAAGGTAGGCGAGGTGGCAAGCCCGATTGTCGAGGTACGCTGTCCAAAAGATGAACAGGAGTAGTATAAATGCCATTTGTTATTCATGAAGATAACTTCAGGAGCCCAGAAATGTCCGCTGAAGTCAGGGACATACTGTTTGATCCATGATGGGAATCCTGATGGGAATACGATTGTATCCTTTCTCCAGGTGCACAGGTCTGTCGAATACGCATACTCAACCCAATTACTTGTGTAAAAGGTATAATACCGGTCACCTTCCTTGACAATATTACATGGATCATGTACACCATAATCCCTCTGGCCGTAAGATGTCAAGACAATTGTCAAAAGGGACAGAGCAAATAATTGAGTGACCGGTTTTCTATTCACATTGTTCTCCGATTAATAGTTTATTTCTAATCCCGTTATATCCCTGCAAAGGCAGAATTACATTCTTGTGTTTTCACCTGAATTCAACCAGGACGTCATCTCTTTTCTGATTCATATAACATAGTCTTACCCACTCTGCATAAGGAACAGAGTGAAAGAATCGAACCTCGCCAACTTTTCCATTCTAAAAATTAATATAATAAAAATGACGACTATTCCTCTTAGAGACATCAGAAAGACA
>CAYLVN010000444.1:576-3058 GCA_964387115.1 uncultured Fibrobacter sp. | reverse complement strand
AGGTAATAATAAACTAATTTAAATATCACCTCAGTTATAATATTTTTCAGGTATTCTTAACAGCAGTGGTTCTGGATGCGGGAGAAATATCATTTTCCTCTGTTCACACCGTAAAAAAGGATATGAATGCATTATCAAAACCCGATTATCAGGCCCCCAAGTGAGGCCAACAGCATTCTTCTGCAGGTCACAACAGGCTGTTCCCATAACAGGTGTGCTTTTTGTGGCATCTATAAGGATATCCCTTTCAGGATAAAAGAGCACGTTGTTATTCTGGATGATCTCAGATTTGCAAAAACGCACTTCCGGAATCTTGACAGGGTTTTTCTCTGTGATGGCGATGCACTGATTATTCCTCAGAAACGGCTTGTTGAGATACTTACTGATATCCGTACGCATCTGCCATGGACAACACGTACCGGTACCTATGCAAACGCAAAAAGTATCGCACGCAAATCTCTTGATGAACTAAGGGAGCTGAGGAATCTCGGGCTGCGGATTGTTCATATGGGTTTGGAATCGGGTGATGATGAAACGTTACGAAGGATGGGGAAGTGGGGGGACTCATCGATGATTGTCGAGCAGGGAATAAAACTGAAAGAAGCCGGGATAAACCTGTTTGTCACAGTTATCTCAGGTCTGGCAGGGAAAGAGCGTTCATCCATACACGCCGAATGTACAGGAAAAGCCCTGACCAGAATGAATCCTCAGTATGTGGGTGCTCTCAGTTTGATGCCTGTTGAGAGTTCGCTCCTTTATAGCTGGATTTCCGATGGTCTCTTCAAAGAATTGACGCCCCGGGAGCACCTGCAGGAGATCCGTATGATGCTTGAGTATACAGATCTAAATCCCGGGTATTTTTATTCAAATCACGCATCTAATTACCTTCCGTTAAGGATCAGGCTTCCACGTGACAAGGAGGCCGCCTTGACAACAATCGATGCTGCGCTCAGAGGTGAACTGAAGCTTACTCCGGAGTGGCTGAGGGGGCTGTAAACAGCTTATTGACAGGTCGATATCGGTTTTATGAAAGCCTTAGCGCTCAACAGGTTACGATATTTATCTCATCTAACTGCGATTTTCAGGTATTAAAACTCCTTCGCGGCTTCCTGCGCTTTTTCTATTGCCCTGCTCAGTATTGCATCTATATCTTCTCCGGCAATGTCGAGTTTTTCCGCTGAAATGGTTGTAAAGTCACATATACCCAGAAAATTGAAAAGAACGCGCATATATCTGTCGCCCATTTCAAGGGAGCTGTGCGGTTCTGATAAATAGTCTCCGCCTCTGGAGATAATATTGATTGCTTTTTTTCCCTTAAGAAGCCCTACGGCTCCGTGTTCCGTGTATTTAAAGGTAATGCCGACCACTGTTATGTAATCGATATAGGCTTTAAGGATAGCGGGCAAATTGAGGTTCCACATCGGTTCTGCAATCACATACTTGTCGGCTTCTGCAAACTGATAGGCATATTTGAGAACAGGGTGCTTTCTGCTTTCTTCTGTTTTCGGCGAGAAGATTTCGGTAAGATCCTGTGCGGTTAAAAACCTTATGTTTTCTTTGTAAAGATCAAGCGTGATTATCTTATCCTTAGGATGATGCTTTTTATAGGTTTCGATGAATGCCTCTGAAATCCTGAGAGTACGGGAGACCTCCTTAGGTCTTACAGATGCTTTAATGTATAGAACAGTGCTCATTAATGTGTTTGCCTCCTGGTTGATTATTCACCTTTGGGATTTAACAAGCAAAAGTCATGTATAGCTTTTAAAATAATCCTTCTCAGGAGGAGAGCAGGAAAATATTCAATATATCATTATGATCATTCATCGACGGATTTAAAACTGATCGCATGAGGGTTAACAGGTTATTCAAAAGGGTACCTCTAAATATTCTGTTTTCAAACGAGGTGGAGCGAGATTTCGCAGTCGGCCGCAGCGAAAAATGAATTTTTAGAACATCGTAAAGTTGATGATTTCTGAGAATAGGGATATAATCATTATATACACCTTGAATTTAAAGAGGGGAGATAGCTATGAAGAGATGGTATGATAATCACCGAATCGGTATCTACCTGGACAGATTTAAAACGATGCACAAAAAAGATCGTGATCCGATTGTCAGCCATATTCTTCAATTAATCCAGAATGATGGTGGAAAGTTAATTGACAAAAATGTCTGGGAATTCCCTCTGGATACAGTCAGAAGACGCTGGTATGATAATGATCCTGTGTTATGGATGGTGTTTCATGGTCTGGAACGTGCGGAAAAAGGGCTGCTTGACAAAGTCGCTGATTATCTAGAGAATGTGAGTATGCCGGCACAGGTAAAGCAATAGCGGGAAACTATCGACTAAAACCGTCTAAGCACTATTTAAGAATAAGGAGTTTCTGGAAGAGAATGTCCATAATACAAGGCATTATTAAGATTATGGAGTTACTGGAAGAGGGTGCCCACAAAACAAGTATTAGCAAGAATTAAAGATAAA
>CAYLVN010000444.1:0-566 GCA_964387115.1 uncultured Fibrobacter sp. | reverse complement strand
GGTGGGTCAGTTTTTTGTTGTCCATGACACTAAGATATATTGAGAATTTAAAAGAAAAGACTTTTTGGAAGAGGGCGTCCCCAATACAAGTAGTAATTATTAATAAAGATCTTTTGGAAGAGGGTGCCCCCTCTTTCGCTCCAGCCCGGTTAGGAAACCGGTCTTGCGCTATCACCCCGTGTTGTCCACCAATTGTACAGGCAGGTCAGGTTATCACATTTGCAAACGCCTTAGCAACCGCACTGGCAAACTGTAGGTAGATTAAAACTGGTTGTAGTTTTCAGGATAAAGACGATTTATACCTATACGGTTGTGATAAAAGATTACTTCTGTGAATGCCGCAACAGCCTGCACTCCGTCATTCCGGCGGAGGCCGGAATCCATCTTCTCAGTACTTGTCAATTCCCAGATGGATGCCGTTTTTCAACGGCATGACGTCCGTGACGGTGGTGCTAAAAAGGTTACTTACGTGAATGACGTATCGGCCACACTCCGTCATCAGTTCCTTAATCTACTAAACTAATGAGTTCATGTTGTTACGCCCCTACAGGGCTATGTATCACCCG
>CAYLVN010000443.1:0-3061 GCA_964387115.1 uncultured Fibrobacter sp. | reverse complement strand
ATTTACCCGGGGCGGTGCCCCGGGCTATAGAATTATGCACCTTCGGTGCGCAGGATCGGAAGTGGCGAGCCCTCCCCTACAGTCAGGCCTCGGAATAGGAACCGGAACACTCTACGAACCGTACCAATTCGCGTATTTGTTATCGCAAGGTAGGAAACCTTGCACTGATTGACGTAAGCCCTTCGGGCTAAGGAAAGGAACTTAAAAGATATCTGGCGGTTGAGCAATGGAAATCAAATAGTCAGGGGGAGAAGGTAATACCGGAGGTTTTTAAAATTATACAACCCGTGATCTTGCACAATTAATCTGTTTTCACTGTTTTTGTACGCGTTCCCAAAGACGCTGGGTATCTCTGAACACCTCTTTATATTTGGCGAGGTCTGGTTCACTCAGCAGGTTCTGGCATACACTTTTTGCAGAAGTGATCTCTCCGGCATTTCGGAACATCTCTGCCGCCTTATACCGCGTGATAAAAGAATTATATAGTCCCTCCGCAGTATTCAGGTAGGAATGCGCAAGCATTTCGTAGATTTTCGCGGCCTTGCTGAAATTCTTTTGGGTCTCAAAATATTTTGCCCGCGACCACTGGACAAACCTGCTATGGGAGTGCTGCTTCTCAAGAGCGTTCAGGAGCGAATCCGCGGCTTTCAGTTTGTTTTCTTTGATGTAGATTTCCGAGAGTGATATTTTTGCGGCAGTTCGCATCAGTGTCGATTCCTGGCTGCACCTTTTCAGTTTCTCGATGCCTGCATCTACATTGCCAGGGTACCAGAACAAAACCCACCAGAGTCTTGATTTCAACTCCGCACGAGCAAAATCATACATGCCCAGAAACATGAGCACTTCTGTGTTGCTGCTGTCGATCTTCCTGGCTTCATCAAGAATATCCAGTGCATCAAAGCCATTCTGCATTGCCGCAAAGTATGCCTTGTTTCGCAGATAGAATGAGGCATGCATCACCTTGCATAATCCAACCATCATTCTGCTGTAACTGGTTTTTCCACTGGTACTTTCAAGCTTGTTGCTGCAGTCAATCGCTTTCTGATATGTGGAGAGAAAAGCCGCAGAGTCTATTGTGCGGTCAAAATCGATATCGCGCATCCCGAGAGCCGTCAGTTTCAGGATATAGGGAAACGGATCTTCTGAATCGATCCGGATCATCGAATCTATGGAATTGAGAGCGGTTTTAAAATCGCTGTCGATAATATACGGGATCACACTTTCGGCCCCGGCTGTGCTCCGGGCCGGCATTGTAAAACCGAAAACGGCTGTGTTCAAGCTTAAAAATGTAAATATCAAAAAAAACAGTTTTTTCATTGTACCGGAAATGACCAGAGAAAGATTACTTTGCACCGTATCGAAAATACAGCCTTTTCAAAAATAATACAACAATTCCTGAAGGCAAATGAATGGTAGTACAAAAGGAGGAAACAGTCTGTGTGTGCGGATAAGAAAGAGTCAGGGTCTTAACAGAACTGTACTGGATAAGAACCGGGCTATGCAAACGCCTTTACTTTTATCAAACTGATACGATCCTTTTGCGGGCAGATAAACCTTTTTCAGCAGAGCTCCTTTAAGAGAATAGATAGAAAGTGTTCCTGCAGATTCAACATTTACAACATGGTACCCGTTAACATCTGTCACATTCATTACACCTGAGTGCACTTTCTCAGAGGCTCTTTTCGTTTTGTTAATAGAAGCAGTCATTTCGTAAAGGTTGTTCATTTTTTCGGCCCACAGGCGAAATACACTGGCACCTCCAACCGCAGTAGGATGAACCCCGTCACTGAGCTCTGAAGTATGCGTGGAGAAATAGGTATAGAGATCAGGCCCGGGGATCAGGTCGTTTTTTACAGTAAGAGAGTCAATTGCCTTGAGAAAATCGGGATGAACCTGCCAGCCTGCTTTGGAAGAATCGGTGCCGATAATACGGGCGATAACGGGCTGGATATTGTGTGCCTTGCAGGAATCGATTATCAATTGCAAATTGTTTCTGAAGGTCGGCACATTATAATTGCTCCCACTCCAGGCATCATTGGTTCCCATTTCGATAGCCCAGTACCGGGCATTTCCGGCTGCGTCAAGATACTTTGAAATATCATCAGCCATAGTTTTACTGTTTATGCAGGGAATTCCCCCGCGGATAACCACAGGGTTGAATGAGGGGTGTGATTCGGTTATGATATCGGCAAAACTTTTCGAGGGCGGGTTTGACTTAAATGAATTTGCCGAGATACTTGTGCCGGGGAAAAACCAGATATCATCGCCTCCATTTGATAAATCAAACACCTCTATTTCATCAAGTGAGCCACTGCCTTTAATAATCGACATCTTGACCCATTGTGAACCGCTGAAATCGATTGAATGAGCCCTTGCGGTTACGGTGTTGTTTCTGATTGATAGAGATATTTCCCAGTCTCCATCGGAACCATTTGTGGAGTTTGATGAATTCAGAATGTCATAGTCAACGGGAATACTCAGGCCACTTTTGCAGGAAGTCGCAGAAGCAATCGAATCGGACCAGGAGTAGCCGGGATTGTTCCAGTTCAAGAGGATCTTTGATGGTCCGGTGCCCACGTTTAATGCAAGCCATGAATTATCACCAGCATTGAATGTGGAACCGCCGAATTTATTATCAGTCAGATATGAGATGTTGCCACGGGATGAATAGACTGTTTTTCCCCTTGAGAGAATCGGATTTGGAGACATCGAAAATGCATTGATGATTAACAAAAAAACGACAATAGATGAAAGCAGTTCTCTTCTGCCCATAATAGCCATCCTGATTACTGTTTTTCTCTTTTCGGATCTGAATAAAATTATAATAAATACGAAACTGAAACAGACAGATTTCTTATGCTGCAAGGTATAAAGTGTAGACACTCATGACCACAGGTTTAATTCTTTCAGGATTTTATGGTTTGGCCGGAGGCCCTTTATTGGTGAGCTTACAGCCGTCGTTGTCACCCGGTGGAATGCCAGCATTTGTGGCTTCGAATAAGTCAAAACATGCCTGCCGGCGGCGGAAAAGACAGATAACTAAGCGTCTTTTTCTTAAAGG